>NZ_JBHVWC010000070.1:0-60157 GCF_042882445.1 Kitasatospora sp. NPDC058218
CGACACCCGACCTCCTCGATCGACAGCAATCCGATCCTGGCAGTCCCGACAAGCAGCCATCACCGCTTTGCGGATTTCCCAACGGAGTCCTTCAGCGGCCCGACGCCACCCGCAACGCCAGCCCCTACCTGTACGGACCCGAGCACCAGGCCGTGGCCCGCGTCCTGGACAGCGGCCACTACGGCCACACCGCCGTCACCGAGACCTTCGAACGAGACGTCGCCCGCTTCCTCGGCGTCCCCGACGCCGTCGCTGTGGCCACCGGCACCGCCGCCCTGCACACCGCGCTCGTGGCCGCCGGGATCGGCCGAGGCCACGAGGTGATCGTGCCCTCCCTGACCTTCACCGCCAGCATCCAGGCCATCCTTGCCTGCGGAGCCCGGCCCCGCTTCGCCGAGGTCGACCCCGCCACCGCCTGCGTCACCCCCACCACGGTGCTGGAAGCCGTCACCGCCGACACCGTCGCGGTGATGCCCGTCCTCCACAGCGGCCGCGCCATCGACCTCGGCCCCATCCACCCCCACCTCGCCGAACACGGCATCACCGTCATCGAGGACGCGGCCCACGCCTTCGGCTCCTACCAGGGCACCCGCCGCGTCGGCGCCACCGGACAGCTGACCTGCTTCAGCTTCGGCCCGATCAAGAACCTCACCTGCGGCCAGGGCGGCATGGTCATCCCCCGCACCACCGCCGAGGCCGACCGCCTGCGCGAACTGCGCCTGCTCGGCATCACCGCGAGCGCCGACCAGCGGGCCGCCTCCACCACCTACCAGGTCACCAGCGCCGGGTTCCGCTACCCGATGTCCGCGCTCAACGCGGCCATCGGCACCGTCCAGCTCGCCCACTTCGCCACCGCCGAGACCGCCCGCCGACACCTGTGGCGCACCTACCGCACCGCACTCGCCGACCTGCCCGTCACCCTGGTCGACGTCGATGTCGACCACTCCGTCCCCCACCTGTGCGCGATCACCGTCCCCCACCGCGACCAGGTCTGGCGGCACATGCACGAACACGGCATCGGCGTGCACTACCCGCCCAACCACACCCAGCCGGCCTTCACGCCCTGGCACCGGCCCCTGCCCGACACCGAACGCCTCGGGGAACAGATCATGACGCTCCCCTTCCACCAGCACCTCACCGGCGACGACATCCACCACGTCACCACCGCCCTCCAGCAGGCCCTCACCAGCACCGGAGCCCACCGATGACCAACCCCACCCCCGAGCGCGCCCGCCGCATCCTGACGGTGTGCCTCGGCAACTACTGCCGCAGCCCCCTCGCCGGCGCCGTCCTCGTCACCAAGGCCGGCCCCGCCCTCGACGTCCGCACCGCCGGCCTGATCGACATGTGGGTCGGCAAGACCGCCCACCCCGACATGATCACCGCGGCCGCCCATCTCGGCTACGACCTCACCGACCACCACCCCACCCAGGTCGACCGGGCCCTCATCACCTGGGCCGACCTCGTCCTGGCGATGGACCGCTCCGTCCTCGACCAGCTGCGCCCGATCGCCGGGCCCCGCAACGAGCACAAGCTGCGTCTCTACCTCGCCGACGGCAGTGACGTCCCCGACCCCATGGGCAAGGGCCCCCGCGAGTTCGCGGCCAGCGCCGCCGTCATTGAAGCCGGGGCCGCCCCCTACCTGCCCTGACATCACGGTGCGGCCGGTCCGCCCCCCGACAGGGCGGACCGGCCGCACCACCCGCCGGCCCTCAGCCGCCCGCGGCCACCGACAGCAGCAGATCCACCAACCGCTCCGCCGCATCCGGGCGACCGTGCGAGCGGGCCCGCAGCGCCATGTCGGCACGTCGGGCCGGATCGGCCAGCAGCGGAGCCACCGCCTCGCGCAGCGCGTTGCCCGTCGCCTCACCCACCAGCGCGAGCGCCGCCCCGCTGTCCTGCAGATGACGCGCGTTGTGCTCCTGCTCGTTGCCCGCCGACGTCCCCAACGGGATCAGCACCGACGCCTTCCCCAGCGCGGTCAGCTCCGCGACCGTCCCCGCGCCGGACCGCGACACCACCACGTCCGCCAGCGCCAGCACATCCGGCAGCTCCGCACCCAGGAACCCAGTCACCAGATACCGGCCCGCCAGCTCGGCCGGCAGCGCCGCGGCCGCCTGCCGCAACCCCGCCTCATGACTCGGACCGCACTGATGGACCACATTCGCCTGGGACAACAGCCACGGCAGCACCTCCCGCACCAGGTCGTTGATCTGTTGCGCCCCTTGGGCGCCGCCGGTCACGTACACGGTGGGCCTGGCCCGGTCGAACGACCACAGACCCAGTGCCTCGATCGCCTTCGACGCATGCCCGGTCAGGACCTCGGGCCGGACCGGGTTGCCCGTCACCACCGCCGCCGGACGCACCCCGTCGGCCAGCAGCGCGAGCGTCGACTCGGACGACACCGCGATGCGCGTCGCCCGCCGCGCGAGCGTCCTGTTCGCCAGCCCCAGGCGCACCGTCTGCTCGTGGATGACCAGCGGGCAGCCGCGCATCTTCGCCGCCACGCCCACCGGAACCGCGACGTAGCCGCCGGTCGCCAGCACCACATCGGGAGCGAACCGGGAGATCAGCGACCGCGCCTGGGCAACACCCAGCGGCACCCGGCTCATGTCCCGGATGTTCGCCGGCGACACCATCTTCAACGGGTTGCTCGAACGCCGGATCTTGCCGGTGGCGACCGTCGCGAACTCGATCCCCTCCGCCGCGGCGACCCGGGCCTCCAGCCCGTCCGCCGTCCCCGCCCACAGCACCTCCAGCGACCGCCCCGAAGCCTCCAGGCGCCGCTCCAGAGCCCGCAGCGCGGTCAGAGCCGGATACGTGTGACCGCCCGTTCCACCGCCCGTCACCAACAGCCGAAAGGCCCGCCGCGGAAGGCGTTCGACGCCGTCGCTATTCACGTATTAGCTCCCAAATCCCTCTGACACCAACACAGTTAGCCGGTGGGGCGGCACATTGCGGACGATAGCAGGCCATCTCCCTCCAACCCGCCCGCGAACACCGGCCGACCCCGCCACCTCACACACCAGGGAGACCACGATGATCCCCGCGTTCGACCACACCGTCTCCATCGCCGCCGAAGCCCGCGACCAGGCCCAGGCCCACCTCAACAGCCTCTTCCGACGGGCGGCCGACCACATCGAACGCACCGCCCCAGGCACGGCACTGCTGGTGTCCGGGTCGATCGGCCGCGGCGAAGCCGCCGTCACCAACCGCAACGGCCGCTGGGAGCTCGGCAGCGACATCGACTTCGCCCTCGTCCTGCCCGACGGTGCCGACGGCACCACCACCGCCCAGAACCTGACCGACCACCTCACCCGCCTCTACCCGCAGATCACCACCACTGCCTGGTCGCTGTACCGAAGCGACCTCCCGCACGCCCGCTCCCACTTCGCCCGCGACCTCGCCCTGGCCGCCAGCTCCCCACTCACCAGCACCATCGGACCCGCCACCATCCCCACCCCCGACCTCGGCCCCAACGACTCCCTCCAGGTCATCACCCACCAACTCGCCACCTACCTCATGCCCGGCACCGAACCCGAACACCGGCACGACACCGACGACCACCTCCTCCGCAAACTCCTCCTGGAGACCCTGCGCGCCCTCGCCCCGGCCGGCGCCGACGGCTGCACCCGCCACGCGGACATCCTCAGTGCCCAGGCACGCGCGCAGTGGGGGCCGGTCCTGCCGGCCGCCCAGGTCGAGAAGCTCGTCACCGACCGCGAACACGGCCGCCCCCTCGGCCTGAGCCACGACCACGCCCACCACCTGTTCATCCGGCTGATCGCCCGCTTCCTCGCCCCCGCGACCGGCGACCTCCCGGACGAACTGCAGCGCCTCGCCCCCGCGGCCACCGACGTCATGGCCGCCTACCAGCTCGCGCTCCTCGCCTACACCGGCCTGCTCCTGACCGACGACCGCGCCCGGTACGCCACCACCCTGTGCCTGATCTGGGACCGCATGGGCACCACCGGCCTCACCGACAGCACCATCGACGTCATCCAGACCGCCAAGTCCGTCGACCCCACCGCCGTCGCACAGCTCCGGCCCCGCCAGCTGTCGATCCTCGCCGGCGCGATGTGGAGGCTGCGCGACGACTACTACCGCCACCTCGGCGCCCGCATGTTCGGCCGCCCCCTCCTCGACACCCCCTACGCCGACCTCCCCCTCGCCCGGACCGCACTCGCCGGCGCCCACCAGTAGCCCAGCAAGCCCCTTCTGCTCGCGACAGGAACGAGCCTCAACAGCGCCGCCTACGCCACCGCGAACGACCACGGCATCGAACTGATCCAGCCCCCCACGCAAACGGGCATCGACCAGCTGCTCCAACAGTGCGTGGGTGGTGACCTCCAGGCGATCGACCTGGACGCGCTGCGAACCGCACTGCACGACGTCCCCGACGCGCTAGGCGTCCTGCTCGGCTGCACCGACCTCACCGTCCTGCGCGACGCCCTCACCCCGCTCACGCCCGTCGTCGACAGCCTCGACTGCCTCGTCGAAGCATGCTCCGCCGCCCTCACACCCACCGACCGGACAACAACTCACAGAGCGTCGACCTGCTGATCCCCAGCTTCGCCCCGGCAGCGGCCCGCGACCCGAGGTGGTCGACGAGCAGCTGGGCGGCGATGCCGCGCTGCGCCCGGACGTGGGCCCGACGGTGCGGCGCAGCAGTTCGGTGACGGTTGCGCCCGCGCTCCGGCCCGGGCCTATTCGGGGCCGGCACTGCCCGGGGTCGCCAGGAACTCGACCAAACAGGCCTGCTGCCACACGTGGTGTGGGCCGCCAGTGACGACCTGGAGGTGCTGGCCGTCGGTCGGGCTGGCCATCCGTCAGGAGCCGTCGGCGGTGAGCAGCTCGCCGAAGGTGTCGCCGAGGCGGAGCCCATGGTGCAGGGCCTCCGCGTAGATCGCCACCAGCCCGCCCCGCCGGCAACCCGAGTCGTGCGAGCCGAGGGCCGCAGGCCGTGAAGTGATCTGTAATGGGGTGCGTGACCCGATGCTCTGACTCGTGCGGATCGGTCAACTTCGAGAGCGTCGCTGATTGGGAGGATGTGCCGGGGAGCTTCGGCGGCGAGGTCAGAGATCGTGGCCAAGGCGTTCCTCGTCGAGCGCTGCCGCCCCGCGAGGCGATCGCGGGGCGGCAGCGTCGGGAGTCGCCGGCCAGTGCGGCGCCTACACGACGGCGGAGAGCGGGGTCGCGGTGAGTCGGCTGATGTCCTCCGCGGTTCTGAGGGTGTGGTAGATCAGCGGTCGCAGGTCGGCGGGCATGTTGCTGCTCGGCTTGAGCATGAGGACGGCGCCCATGATGGAGTCTCGCCACAGGACCGGGGCGGCTACGGAGTCCCAGCCGGCCATGCACTCCTGGTGGCCGACTCCGAAGCCGAGCCGGCGGATCTCCGCGAGCGAGGCAGTGAGTGCGTCGTTGTCCCGCATGACGCCCGGGCCGGCGGTCGCGGGTATCTCCTCGGCGAGGACCTGCTCCTGGATGCTCTCGGGCAGGTGGGCCAGGATGACCCGCCCGGACGCGCCGGTACGCAGCGACCGGGAGACGGAGACGACGTCCTCGGCGGTCATGCCGACCTCGGCGGGGTCCATGTCGCCGAGGGCGTAGTCGGTGCAGAGTCTCCGGGCGCCGCCGAGTGGGCTGAGCACGTAGAGCAGGGCGAGGCCGCCGGTGGCGCGGTTGAGCCGCTCAAGGAAGTGGTGGGTGGAGGTCGGGTTGGGGGAGTGGGCCATGGCCTGGACCCCGGCACGCGCAGTCGCGGTGCCGAGGCGATAGAGGCCCCGCCCGACCTGTTCGAAGACGCCGGCGGTGTCGGCGACGCCGGTCTGGAGGATGCGGTGGGTGGTGGCCCGGTCCAGCCCGGCGGCGTCTGCGATCTCGCGCAGGGTGTGGACCTCGCCGGGCAGGCGGGTGAAGGCCTGCTGGACGGCGTAGGCGCGAGCGGCAAGTGAGGAAGCAGGTCGGCCTGGCGGGGCAGTGTGGCGCTGAGCGGGCACGCTGTCGTTCACGGTGCTGGTCATTGTTGGTAGTTCCGTTTGAGGGTCGGTGGGTCTTCCAATGACGCGGCCACGGTCGCTGCCGTACCCGCGTGGGCGGGTAGGCGACGGTTTCGAAGCCCGGGGGTCAGCTGTCCAGGTCGAGGACGGTCTTACCGGTGGTGAGGCGGGCGGCGAGGTCGTAGTGGGCTTGCCGGGCCTGGCCGAGCCGGTAGGTCCGGCCGCGGAGCGGCTTGAGCCAGCCGTCCGCGACGGCGGTGAACAACGCGTTCATCGACTCGTTGAGGTGGGTCCGCGAGGAGTAGAGGCTCGGGAGCCAGAACCCCGTCACGGACTTGGACCCGGCGACGAGCTGGGTGATCGGAACGAGGCCGTTGGCCCCGGTGACGGCTCCGAAGACGCTGAGCCTGCCCCGGGGGGTCAGGGCGTCGAGGGTGGCGTGGAAGACGTCTCCGCCGGTCATCTCGAGTGCGGCGGTCACGTGTTCGCCGGCGGCATCGATGATGCGTTCGGTCAGGTTCTCGGTGGTGGAGGAGTAGACGACGGCATCGGCTCCGAGGTCGGTGGCGATCGTGCGCTTGGCCTCGGTGCCGGCCATGGCGATGACCTTGGCGCCGACGCGCTTGGCGAGCTGGACGGCGAGGGAGCCGACGCCTCCGGCGGCGGCCGGGATGAGAACGGTGTCCTCGGCGGTCAGGCGCAGGTCGGTGTGGAGCAGGTGCCAGGCGGTGTTGCCCTGGAGCATGAGCGCGATGGCGTCGTGGTCGCTGATGGTGTCCGGCACCTCGAAGGCGAGCTTCTTGTGGGCCGACACCGCCGCGGCCGAGGGCGACGAAGCGGCGCCCGTCCTCGCTGGTCCCGATGACCTCGTTGCCCGGGATGAAGGGGCACGGCATCGGAGCGGGGTACGTGCCCTCGCGCAGGTGGATGTCGGCGTAGTTGACGCCGGCCAGGCGGGTACGGAGCTTCAGATGGCCGGGACGGATCTCGGGCTCGGGCATGTCGCACAGTTCCAGCACTTCGGGACCGCCGAACTGCCGCACGGCAATGGCTCGCATCTTTTAAACCCTAAATCTTGCATGGTGGTTTCTAGGCGAAGCATTGCGCCCGATGGCGCTGCGAGGATGGAATATACCTGGCCAAGAGTGGCTGATTCTTCCTGTGCATATAGGGGAGGGTGGGTGCGGAGTTCCAAGATCATATATCGAGTGGTATTGATCACGTAGCTCCGAGTAGCTGCGATTGCTTGCTTGCTCACTGTGAGATGACCAGGTGGGTGGCGATGGGCTGACCTCTTCGTCTGATTGCGGAGCATTGGCGTCCCGTCGCTGCAAGATCGTTTCTCGCTCCCTGAAAATAGAGTGGCGCTACCCGCGTAGATACCTCGAATTTGTTGACCCATATCCGCGCCTAAACCTAATGTCATCCCCGCGGCGAAGACCTGCTTCGATCGTTTGATGGAAGGTCAAATCACGATGTCTCAGGAAATGGCGGTGACGGAAGGCGACCGGTTTCGCCGGTGCCGCCGGATCTCGGTGCGGCACCATCGCAGTGGCGTCACCACCCTCACGAAGCTGACCGCGCTGCTGTCGCTCCGCACTATCCCGGTGCGGCACCATCGCAGCTGCGCCGTGACGTGGCTGATGTCCCATCCCTCGCCTGCCGCTCCGCTCCCATCCCGGCGCGTCACCACTGCAGCGAGATCGGCGAGCGCGGCCTAATGAGTATCCCGAGCCACTTTGTATGCGGTTGCCCACGGAGCGTGGCTGAGGGGTGCAGCGGAATGGGGGCCGATGGGGGCTTGCTGGGGACCACGCGTTGCTCACCATCGCCTCTGAGTTGCCTTCCGCGGAACGAACAGCGCGAGCTGTCTACCGTCTGACGTGCAGCGATGGCTATGGCCGGGCGACTGGGGGTCAAGGGGGTCAGTTCCATGGCGCCGGCGGCCGGGGCGCCTCTGCTTCACATTGCTGCTGGGGACGCTGTGAGGCGCAGGTTGCCGGGCGGCAGTGGGGCTGCAGAGGGTCGCGACTACAATGACACCCTGTTCGACGGGCCGAGGGCTACCACCAGCGCTTCGGCCTCGTCCACGTCGACTTCGAGACGCAGAAGCGGATGCCGAGGGCCTCGTACATCTGGTATCGCGACCTGATTGCCACTCACAGGGCGTGACATGAACGGAAGTCAGGTTCCGAGTTCAGAGCCTCCCTTCGTCCGGCAGCCGATCGATCGCCAGCAGTGCGGCGCCGATCGCGCCGGCATCATTGGCGAAGCGGGCTGTCAGCACGGGCACGGGCGGACGGTCTCCGGGTGAATAGAGCCGGCGGGCGAACGATGCGCGCGCGGGTGCGAGCAGCAGTTCTCCTGCGGAGATCGGACCGCCTCCGACGATCACCACGGAGGGATCGAACAGGTTGGCCATGGCGGCCAGCCCGATGCCGGTGAGCGTTCCCACCCGGTCCATGATCGCCAGGGCCTGCTCATCGCCGCTGCGGGCGGCCTCGGTGACCGCTTCTCCCGCGCCTGCGGGGGCCTGGCCGATCAGGCGGGCCAGCAGCGATGTCGGGTGGTCCGCCGCGGCCTGTCGCCCGAGTCTCGCGATGGCGGCGCCGGACGCCGACACTCCCCAGCACCCGTGGTTGCCGCACTCGCACAGTGGGCCGCGGGGATCGACCGTCAGGTGGCTGGCCTCGGCCGCGAAGCCGTGCGAGCCGCGAAGCAGGTGGCCGGCGACGACCACGCCGCAACCCAGACCCGTACCCAGCGTCACCAGCACCAGGTGGTCATGTCCGCGCCCTGCACCAAGGCGGTACTCGGCCCACGCGGCCGCGTTCGCGTCGTTGTCGGTCACCACCGGAAGTCCCACCGCGTCCGCGATCAGCGTCCGAAGCGGAGCCCGCGCGAAGTCCAGACCGGGCGCGAAGGCCAGCGCCCCGGTACGGGCGTCGACCATCCCGGGCAGCCCGACGCCGACCGCGGTGACCCGCCTGCTCCGCACCTGTGCCACCAGGTCGCTGATGGCACCGACCAGCGCGTTCGCCGAGCGGCGCGGTGTGGCACAGCGGGCACGCACCGACACCGTGCCGTCGGCCGTCACCCGCACCGCCGCGATCTTCGTGGCACCGACATCGACACCGACAGCCTCTGCCGGGGCGGCGGCCGGGAGCGGCGACGGCGACGACGATGTCATGGCCCCTCCGGCAGGATCACGCGGGCCTCGCCCTGCACTCCGGCGGTGCGCAGCTCGAAGCCGCCCGGCCCGCGCACGGCGGACAGGTCGCACGGCCGGTCGGAGTTCAGCAGATCGCGTCCGACCCGCACCCGGACCGGCACCCCCGCGCCGGTCTGCTCGTTCAGCCCCTTCACGTAGCACGCCCCCAGCCGGCCGTTGGACACCCGCACGACGGCGCATCCGTTCCGGACGAGGTCGACGGCGACGACGTGCTCCCCGCACGTGGTGCGTGCCCGCAAGGGTCCGCCTGAGCGGTTGAAGAGGAAGACGAGCACGTCCTCGGGTTCCGCGGTGGTCCTGCGCAGTTCGAGCCACTCCTGCGGCCCGGTACGCCTAGGTACGCCGCTGCTCCCGCCGAGCCACTCCTCGACGGCCGTTCCGACGGGCTTCCCTCCGAGGGCCACCGCGCGCACCCTGGCCGGCTCGTCCGGCGGCGCGGCGTATCGCCGCACCGCATCGGCCAGATCGGTACAGGGGCGCAGGTGCTCGTCCAGGTGGGGGAGTTCCCCCAGCAGGAGGAGCGACCCGCCCTGCTCGGTGAACCTGGCGAGCCGCTGTTGCAGTGCCTGCTCCATGAAGCGGCCGGACACGGTGACCAGTGGCCCTGCATCAGGACCGAGTGCGACTCGGCCGGTCAGTTCCTCCAACTGGAAGGGCAGGTTGCGTCGCAGGCAGTGGGTGACGAAGGGCAGCAAGGTCCGACCGGCCGAGGGCACGGGCCGATCCGCGGCCCCGCCGCCGCGCCGGCTCGTCGCCCGGTGCCACGCACCGATTGCCGCGTACGGAGGATGGACACCCCACCGCACTCCGGGCTCCGGGCGGGAGACGGCCAGCACGTCCTGCTGGCCGGCCAGAAAGTGGGTCAGCACCTGTACGGCGGCGAAGGCCGGGCCGGGGCCGGAGTCGACCAGGATCGGAGCGGCGTCCCCGTACGGCGGATCGAACTGCGCGGGATCGCCGGCCGTCTCCGTCAACCAGGAGCGGTCCACCGCGAGGTGGTCGCCCCAGCCCGCAGTGGCGCAGGCCGGATAGACGCTGATGCCGGTCGCTCCGCACGCCACGCCGAGCAGGGTGTGGTGGATCGGGACCACCGGGAAGGCGCAGCTCGCATCCGCCCAGCGGAGCCCCCAGTTCTCCTCGATGTTGGGGCCTCGTCCCCCTTTGGCCGCCAGCACGTAGTTGACCAGCGCCTCCTCGTCCGCCAGCACATTGCCCGCCCAGCTCGTGTAGGCGCGCGGCAGTGCGGTGGGCGCGCCGACTCTGTTCCTGGTCAGCCAGGCGTCGTACCGTCCGACCGCCCGGTCGGGGACGCGGTCGGCCCTGGCCGGCGGTGAGTACGTGGTGAAGACGGGGATGTCCGGCCCGAGCGCCTCGGCCAGCTTCGCCATCCCGGCGGCGAGGACCTCGGCCGACCACTTCCCCCAGCTGACCAGGGAGAGCAGCCCGTTCGGGGACGGCGCAGACTCCGCCCGGGTGGGTGCCTCCACGCCGGGTGCGAAGCGGGCGAAGGCGTCGGTACAAGGCTGCGAGTAGTCGAGCGCGTCGATCGGTAGGGCGGTCTCCCCGTAGTGCCCCTCGTTGCCGATCTGGACGGCGACGACCGGCCCCTGCGGATGAACGAATGGCTGGAGGAACCGGCCGACAGCGCGAAGCCAGTCTGTAGCGTCCTTCAGGAACCTCGGGTCCAGGGCCGACGGGAGCGCGAACTGCTGGTAGGGCAACGGTCGGCCGTCGGCCGACCGTGCGGCGTGCCGATCCGGATCGAGGGTGGGGCTGACGCGGTCGGGCAGTCCACCGAAGGGCAGTTCGGCATGGACGAAGGGGCCCGGCTTCAAGAGTGCGAGCAGGCCCGTCGCCGCAATCAGCTCCAGGAAGGCGGCCAGATCGCGGTTGCCGTCCCGGTCGAAGCACAACCGCGGGTCGCCGCCCTGGGTGATCTCGTGGTGCCGCCAGGGAACGTAGCTGGTCACCACCTCGATCCCGGCGTCGCGCATGGCACCCAGCTTTGCCGCCCAGCGCCCGCGGTGATCCCGGTAGTAGGGGTACTCGCCGGTGACGAGGAACCGGGGGCGGCCGTCGAGCCAAAGCGTTCCGTCCACGAAGGCCGGGCGCTCACCACCCCGTCCGGCGCTCATGACGCCGGGTTCTCGTCCGGGGCGAGCAGGACCTTCATCGCGCTGTAACCGCGGCCGGGCGACGACCGGCCCGGCCCGTCTGGTGCGACCGCCAGCAGCGCCAGGGCCTCGGCATACCGTTCGAGCGGCAGCACGTGGGTCACCAGTTCTTCGAGTGGCAGATCCCGTGCGAGGTCCACCGCCAGCTCGAAGTCCGTCGGCCGGTACGGTCCTGCCCCCACCAGACGGATCCCTCTGGTCACCAGAGCCCTCAGCGGGACGGTGGCGACGCCGGCATCCCGCTCGCCCATCACCACGACCGTGCCCCCGGCCGCCACCGAGCTCAGGACGTCACCCGGAACCGACCCTGTCGTATCTATGACCACATCGGATACCGGCCTGCCCGACCCGGCCGCCTCCTCCGGGGCCAGTACCCGCACCGTTCGCGGCAGCATCAGGCGGGCGATCTCCGCCCTCCCCGGATCGCGCTCGGTCAGTGTCACCCTGGCGCCGCGCCGTGCCAGGACCATCGCGCACAGTGCGCCGATGGGGCCGGCACCGCGCACGAGCACCTGGTCGTCACACCGCAGCCGAGCTTCCCTGAGGTTGTTGAGCACGCAGGCGAGCGGTTCCACCAGGGCCCCTCGCCGGTAGGACACCGAGGCGGGCAGCTGATGGACGAAGCGCTCGGGCACGACGGCGAAGTCGGCCATCGTCCCGTCCCGGTCGACGCCGACCTCCCGGCCTTCCTTCGCCACGCAGTGCGCCGGCATCCCCCGGCGGCAGAGACGGCACCGGCCGCAGTAGTACGTCGGGTTGATCACCACACGGTCGCCCGGCGTCACCGAGCTGACGCCGGACCCGACCGCGGCCACCGCGCCGACCGCCTCATGCCCCAGCACCACACCGCGTCGCGCCGGGAACTCGCCCAGCAGGATCGCCCGGTCCGTGCCGCAGATACCGGTGGCGGCCACTTTGACCAGGACCTCGCCGACGTCGAAGGAAGGGACCTCGCGATCGTGAATGCCCGCCAGGCCCACGTCGTCGAAAACGATGGCCTTCATCAAAGCCTCCCATCGGATCTCTCACCAGAAGTGTCATAAAGTGCCCGATATGAGCATTTTTCGACGGCCGGACGGGAGCGAACTCCCTTCGAACTCGTGCCTGAGGATCCTGCTGCTCGGCGCGTCGGGGTTCGTGGGGGGCGGCCTGTGGACCTACCTGACACCCCGCCACGAGGTCGTCGGCACCTTCGGCACCCGGTCGATCGCGGGGCTGGTCCAGGTGGACCTGTGCGACGAGCGGCAACTGGCGGCGCTGGTGGCCGGCGGCTTCGACCTGGTCGTTCACGCGGCCGGCCTGGTCCCGTTGGAGGCGGCCGAAGCCGACCCGGAGCTGGCCCACCGCCTCAACGTCCGTCCCGTCGAGGTGCTGCTGGATGCCGTGCGCGGCTCGGCGGCGAAGCTGGTCCTCCTGTCCAGCGACAACGTCTTCGACGGCACCCGCCACCAGTACACCGAGGAGGACCCCCGGTCGCCCGTCAACGTCTACGGGCGGACCAAGGCGGCAGCCGAGGACTTGGTGCTCGCCGACGGCGGACACCTGGTCGTACGGATCCCCTTGGTCTTCGGACGCGGCCCCTGGTCGAACACCTTCCTGGCGCGACTGGCCCGGCCGACCACCACTGCCCGGACGGACCTGGTCTGCGCCCCCGTCTACCTTCCCAGCCTCGGCCCGGCCCTGGCCCGGCTGTGGGACCGCACGGGTGTCGTGCACTACGGCGGCAGCGATGTGGTGACCCGATTCGAGCTGATGTCCAGGGTCCGGCAGGCACTGGACCTGCCCACCCAGGTGGTGGCCGCCCACGGGCAGGAGGCCCACTCCGGTTGCCGCCGCCCGCCGCGGCTGGTGCTGCGCAGCACCCGGCACCGCCTGCTGGGTCCCGGACTGGACTCCGCGCTCGCCCACCTGGCGGGTCTGCCGCCCACCTGATGGCCTGCCATCCGCATGCCGGCCGCTCGTCACGTCACCCGCCGGGGAGGTGGTCGGTCACCAGAGCCAGATGGCTCTCGGCGTCCACCCGCCCGGCGCGGCCGAGCTGCAGGGCGAGATCGTTGATCAGCAGGGTGCCGAGCAGGTAGTGGCCGAGCGCGAGCTCTTCCGGTGCGGAGTCCCTTCCCCGCAGGTCGGGCTTCGGCTTCCGGTCCGAGAGCCGGCACGGTGCCTCCGCCAGGACATGCAGGTCGTGCGTGAGCAGGAGCCGCTCCATCCAGCCCGGATCGTCGCGGAACAAGCCCGACAGGCCCTCGCACGACTCCAGGTGGGGCAGGAACCTGTGAATCGCCGCGCGGTAGCCCGGGAAGGGCGGCTGCCGGAACCCCACCTGGTAGCCGTACCGCTTCGACCTGCGCACCGAGAAGCCGATCCGGAGCGCGGGATCCCACACGCTGAGGCTGAAGAGCGTCTTCGCCAGGTCGTAGACCGGATCCCATGGCTCGGTGGAGCCGCGCGGATCGATGAGCCGGAAGTCTGCCGCTGCCGCATCGGGGCGGGTGGACAGCAGCACGTTGCGTGTGTTGGCGTCCCCGTGGGCAGGGGCCATCAACCTGGCCGGCGTCATCCGGGCCAGCCGGCCCGCCAGACGTTCCAGCACGAGCTGTGGGGCCTCGCACGCCACGCCGTTGACCGTGACGCGCTCGGCCGTCATCAGGTCGGCGGGCAGCGCCGCTCGCAACGCGGGCAGCCGCCGGAGGAACCGGCCCACGACGACTTCCGCAAGGTACCCGGCCGGGGTGGGGTGGGACTGTACGGCGTACCCGTCCAGGACCAGGGTCCTGACGAGTGCCGTGTACCGGCCGAAGAACTCCCGTGTGCCCTGGGGCGACTCCCGCAGGGGCGCTGCCAGGTCCGCCGAGTCGTAGAACGGCGTCGTACAGGCCGACCACCCGTCACCGTCGAGGAAGTGCACGATCGGCAGGTAGTGCGCCGCCAACCGCGGTGCCAGGGTACGCAGTAGTTCGATCTGGCCCAGTTTGCGGCGGAAGGACACGAGGTCGTGGCCGTCCACGGCGCCCTGTGCGGGCACCAGGACCTTGACCGCCAGGTCCTCCCCGGCCGAGGTGGTGGCCCGGTACACCCGGGCCGAGGATCCGCCGTCCAGGATCTCGTGTGCGACGTCGAGGCCGAGGGCGTCGGTGACGGCCGCCAGGGCCGTCTCGTCGGTCCACCCGCTGGCCGGGCGGGAGGCCGTGGCCGTGATGTGCCGCCGATCGGTCACCACAGGTGTCTCCTCGCTGAGCTTCGCCGACCCGCCTACCAGCGGATCGAGTCGATCAGCGCCGCGTGCAGCTCTGGTGTGCAGGCGGCGATGCACGACCGCTGGTTGAGCGGGCCGATGTCCAGCAGCAGGGTGTCGTGCAGCGGCTTGCCGTAGGCGTCGGTGATGGTGACACCGGCCCGCTCCGCCAGGAACACCGAGGCTGCGATGTCGTACGGGAACAGGTGCAGGATGCTGCCGTGGCCGACCCGGCGGAAGTCCGCCTCGGTGGCAGGGCGGTCGCGGAGCAGCCGGTTGCCGATGTCGACGTAGGCGTCCATCTGTCCGGTGATGATCCGTGAGATGGAGAAGGAGGCGCTGTTGAACACGTACACACCGCCGGTGTTGGCCGATGCGTCGATCAGGTGGCCGTAGGCACCGGTCATCAACTCCGCCGGATGGCCGTTGAACTCCAGCGACCAGAACATCCGGTCGAGATCGACGGTGGACGACAGCTGGGGCACCGGAGAGGGATAGCCGCCGGACTCGATCCCGGCCCCTTCGGCGTCGGCGTAGAGCCAGTTGCCGGACTTGATCTCCTGGAGCATCGCGTACCGGATGTCCCCGATGGCGGGTGCCTCGCTCAAGGGGGCCGCGGCGATGGACACGCAGGCCATCTCCAGGTCGGCGGCGGCACCGCGCGTGCCGTCGATCGGATCGATGATCAGGACGTAGGCGGGGTTCCGGCCGAGCGTGCGCAGCCCCTCGCTCTCGGTGTAGACGGCGACGGGCTCGTTCTGCTCCTTCAGGAAGTCCCAGGCGGCGCGTTCGGCGAGCACATCGACGGGGAACTCGGCGTCTCCCCCCTTCGCCGTGCCCTTCACGTAGCGGCTGCCGACGTCGTGCCGGCCGGTGCGGACGGCCGCCCGGATTCGCCGGGACAGCTCCTGGACCAGGCCCCTCATGACGAGACCGCGAGGAAGAGTCGTTCCAGCAGATCGCACATCTCGTCCGCCTCCTGACGGGTCATGACGAGCGCCGGTCGGACCTTCAGCACGTTGCCGTGCCCGTACAGCGAGGTCCGCAGCAGCAGCCCGTGGTCCATTCCGAGTTCGGCCAGGTGGTTGGTGAGCTGGGGGTCGGGCCGGCCCGCACGGTCCACGATGTCGATGCCGATCATCAGCCCCACACCGCGGACCTCCTGAACGAACGGCACCTTCGTGGCCAGGTCGCGCAGCCGGTCGAGAACGTGCGCGCCGACGGCTCGCACGTTCTCCAGGAACCCGGGGCGGCCGATGATCTCGACTGTCTTCAGAGCAGCCGCGGCGGCCATCACGTTGCCGCCGAAGGTCGAGTTGATGTGGTGCCCCTCCACGCCGGCCAGCCGGTCCTCGGTCAGGATGCCGGCGATGGGCATCCCGGAGCCGCCGAGCCCCTTGCCGAAGGTCATCATGTGCGGGGCGACACCGAAGTGGTCGGCCGCGAACATGCGGCCGGTGCGCCCGAACCCGGTCTGGATCTCGTCGAAGACCAACACGATGCCGCGCTCCTCGCACAGGTCCTTGAGCGCCTTCAGGTAGCCGTCGGGCGGGACCACGTTGCCGCCGTTGCCGCTGATCGGCTCCAGCACCACACAGGCCACCCGGCCGGTGCTCGCGTAGTCGATGAAGTCGTTGATCCGCTCGACGCACATCAGGCCGCAGGTGGCTCGTTCCTGCCCGTAGAAGCAGCGCAGGCAGTGCGGATCGGGGACGTGTACGACACCGGGGAGGTGCGAGGGGAAGGGGGTGCGCCGGAACGCGGCGCCGGAGGCGCCGATCATGCCGAGGGTCTGGCCCAGGTGCCCACGGAAGAGCGTGATCACATCGGAGTTCCCGGTGTGGACCTGGGCGATCTTGACGGCGCTCTCGTTGGCGTCGGAGCCGCTCGCCGACTTCAGGTGTACCCGGGTGAGATTCGGGGGTGAGACCTCGGCCAGCTTCGACACCAGCGCGTTCAGCGGATCGGTCTGGAACTTGGAGGTGACGTGGATGAGCTGGCCGGCCTGTTCGCGGATGGTCGCCACGATCTCGGGGTGGGCGTAACCCAGGCTCAGGTTGAACGTCCCCGAGGAACAGTCGAGATAGCGCCGACCGTCGTCGGAGTAGAGGTAGACACCCTCGCCCCTGACCACCCGGAGCTTGTCCGGCAGGTAGTAGTAGTGCTGAAGGACCTCGGCGGGGTCCGTCACGGACGGCCGCTTCGGTGTCGCGGTGCTTACCTGTTCCATAGACTTCCCTCTGAGAATTCCTGACAGATCGATCTGATCGAACGATTCGAAACGAAGATCCGCCTCACCGAGATCGAGTGATGCGGTTATCGAGTTGGGTACGGCGACGCATCGGATCCCGGCTCGTTTCGCCGCGCGCACGCCGCTTGGCGAATCCTCGAATGCCACCGCCCGCCCGGCGGGAATTCCCAGGGAGGCGAGCGCCGCGACGTACAGGTTCGGCGCGGGTTTCGCGCTGGTACGGTCCCCGTCGGCGCACTGCACCGTGCTCCACCCTTCGGCGATACCGCATTGCCGCGTATATCGGGTGATCCATTCCCGGGTCGAGTTGCTGACGATCCCGCGGGCGATTCCCAGCGCGTCAACCGCCCGCAGGGTTCCTTGCACCCCGGGCCGGCTGGACAGCCCGCCGAGCAGTTCCTGCTGCCGGCAGCGAAGCCGCTCCTGCACCTCCTGTCGGTCCACCGTGTGCCCGGTGAGCCGTTCCAGGTGCGTCCACAGGTCGAACCCGATGGTGCCGACGAGTGACGACCACACATCCATCGCGAGCTGGTGGCCGAAGTCCTGGAAAATCTCCGCATGGGCGCGGAAGATCTCGGATTCCGGATCCCACAGCGTCCCGTCGAAATCGAAGAGGACCGCATGCACTTCCTTCACGTTCACCTCCGTCGAGCGGCAGATGACAGCGCGGCATGGAGTTGGTACACGGATCTGGAGTGCCCAGGTGTCCATCATCGGGGAGCCCGCACTGGCTCGCCATTCATAGTTCGCCAACGTACCCTCGGCCGGAGTATTTAGCGCGGCGTGGATGGGCGGACGGTGATCGACTCGGAGCGGTGCCGACGTAGGGTCGGCACGGGAGTCGAGGAGTCATGGACGAAGACATCTGCCCCGCCGGTGCGGCGGCGCCCTCGGGCAGACCGCGGGTAGCCGTGGTGGGTCACGTCGAGTGGACGACGATCGCAGGTCTTGACCAGGTGCCCGCCGCCGGTGAGGTGATCCACGCGGAGCGGCTCTGGCGGGGCCCGGCAGGGGGCGGTGCGGTCGCGGCCGTCCGGCTGGCCGAACTGACGGGCGGTTGTACGTTCTTCACCGCCTTCGGCGACGACCACGCGGGGCAACGCTCGCGCGCGGAACTCGAGCGCCGCGGCGTACGGGTGCTGGCCGCCTCCCGGGCCGGCCCCACGCGCGCGGCGGTGAGCATGGTCGACCGGTCCGGTGAACGCACCACAATCACCCTGGGTGAACGTCTGCAACCCGCCGCGGCAGACCCCTTCGACTGGGGGGAACTGGCGTCCTTCGACGCGGTGTTCTTCACCGCCGGGGATGCTGCCCTGCTGCGCCGGGCCCGTCAGGCCAGGGTGCTCGTGGTGACGGCGCGTGAATTCACCACCGTGCTGGATTCCGGTGTCAGGGTCGACGCGATGGTGGGCAGCGGCTGCGACCCGGCCGAGCGGTGCGACCCGGCGCTGCTGCGCAGGCCGCCGGATCTCGTGGTCAGTACCGAAGGTCATCGCGGCGGTGTGTTCACCTGTGGTGGCCAGCCCCCTCGGCGCTACCGACCAGCCCGCGCACCGGGCCCCCTGGTGGACACCTACGGGGTGGGGGACAACTTCGCGGCCGTCCTCACGTATGCGCTCGCCGCCGGCTCGGCCACGGTCGAGGCACTGGACCTCGCAGCCAGGCATGGTGCGGCCTGTACCGCGCGGCGGGGCCCGTTCGCGGCCGGGCCGACTCCTGGGCGACGGGCGGCCCGGGCATGAAGCGGATCCTCCTTCTGTGGGACATCGACGGCACGCTCATCGACTGTGGGTCCAGCGGCGAGGCCGTCTATCCGCTCGCGTTCGAACGTCTCACCGGCAGGCCGGCGCGTCACCGGGTCGCCACCGCAGGCCGCACCGAACTGGACATCATGGACGAGTTGTTCGTCCGGCACGGTATCAACGGGGTCGAACAGAGCCGGGTCGTCCGGGAGCTGGCCACGCAACTGCGTCGGCGGGCCGCCGAGCTCCGTACGGTCGGACGGGTCCTGCCCGGTGCCGTCGAGGCCCTGCGGGCGTTGCGAGCACGGTGCGAGGTGACGCAGTCCGTGCTGACCGGGAATCTCCGGGCCAACGCCGATCTGAAGCTGCGGCTGTTCGGGCTGGCGGACCTCGTGGACCTCGGAGTCGGCGCCTACGGCAGCGACGCGCGCGAGCGGGCCGCTCTCCTCCCGGTGGCCCGGCGGCGCGCGGCTGCCGCGTACGGGCACCACTTCGATTCCGACAACACCCTCCTGATCGGCGACACTCCACAGGACGTGCTCGCGGGACGCATCGGCGGATCTCGGGTGATCGCCGTCGCCTCGGGCGCGAGTAGCGGCGCCGTGTTGCGGGAGGCGGGAGCTGATCGGGTTCTGGCGGACCTGCGCGACACCGCTGCTGTGATCCGTGCCGTCCAGGCACTGAGCTCGGCTGCGCGGAGCGCCGGATGAACCAGAGCAATCGTCCGGTGAGCCTGGTCTCGGTGGTCATGCCCGCGCGAAACGCCGAGCTGACGATAGCCATGCAGTTGGAGGCCCTGCGCCGGCAGACCTATCCGGACCCGTGGGAGCTCATTGTCGTCGAGAACGGATCGAGCGACGGCACCCGAGCGCTCCTGCGGTCCTGGCAGCAGCGGATGCCGCAGCTCAGGGTGGTCGACGTTGCCGAGGACTGCGGCGTCAACCGTGCGCGCAACATCGGTTGCCGGCATGCACACGGTGACTTCGTGCTCTGCTGCGACGCGGACGACGTGGTGGCCCCCGGATGGATG
The DNA here is from genome assembly GCF_042882445.1 of Kitasatospora sp. NPDC058218. Classification (NCBI taxonomy): domain Bacteria; kingdom Bacillati; phylum Actinomycetota; class Actinomycetes; order Kitasatosporales; family Streptomycetaceae; genus Kitasatospora; species Kitasatospora sp. NPDC058218. The sequence continues at coordinate 19,664 of NZ_JBHVWC010000070.1, forward strand.
GCCGGCCTGGTCGACGTCCTGCGAACCAGCCCGGCCGTCGGGGGCGTGCTCGAACGCCGCCTGCTCAACGCACAGGTGGCCCTCGCCGCACGACCGCCGAAGGAGGCCGACGCACTGCTCGACACCTTCGGCTTCCTGCCGTACCCGGCGGGAGCCAACTGCGGGTTCCACAAGGAGCTGTGGAGCCGCCTGGGCGGCTTCGACGAGAGCTACCGCTACGGCAGCGACGATGTCGAGTTCTTCTGGCGCGCTCAGCTGGCCGGGGACCGGTTGGCCTTCTCGCCCCACGCCGTCGTGCACTACCGGCTCCGTTGTGATGCACGGGCCATCGCACGCCAGCTCTACCGCTACGGCCGTTCGCATCCAAAGCTTTTCCGGGACTTCGCCGGCCACGGCATGCCCTCCTCGCGGCCGGGCGACATCGCCGGGTCCTGGTGGAGGATTCTGATGCACTCGCCCGACCTGGTTGGCCCGGCGGAAGGCCGCGCCGCATGGCTGGCCCAACTCGCCCTGCGGGTCGGCCGCATCGTCGGCAGCGTCAGACATCGGCGGTGCTACTTGTAGACCGCCCGAAGCCCGACGTCCTCGTGGATCAAGGCACGGACCCGGCATGCCTCTGGAGCCACCGGCCACCGAGCACTTGCCGTCGGCCTCCAGGGGGTACCGTGACAGGGTGTTCGACGGGGCCGAGAGGTTCCATCGAAAGTTCGGCCTGGTGCACGTCGACTTCGAGACGCAGCGGCGGATGCCGAAGGCGTCGTACGCCTTGATATCAAGACCTGATTGCCACTCACCGCACCTATCAATCCGGGTAGTTGGGCTCCAGGTTCCGCGAGATGCATGGCCTCTTGGCAACGCCCGAGGGGGCGCCTGGACGGCGGGGCTCGCAGTAGCGCGCCCCGGGTACTGAGCAGAAGACAGGGTGTTCGACAAGTCCGCAGCCCACTGCCAGTGGTTCAGCCGCGGGCCGGTCGCGCGCGGGGGGCCTTGCGACGCCGGCGGCCGCCCGCCCGGCGGCCGGAGTGGGCCGTCGGGCGGGCGTGGTCAACAGGACGAGCCGGGTCAGGTGGTGGGGCCGAGCCTCGTCCACGGGTTGTTGGGGTCGTTGGCGTCAGGGGCGGTGCCCTTGGTCCACCACTTGGCCTTCCAGTAGGAGCCGTTGTAGGAGACGACGGTGCGGGTGGCCCCGTCGAGGTCGCCGGCGACGACGGGGGTGCCGGGCTCGGCGGCGCTGTTACGGGGTTCGGCCACGAAGCCCGAGTAGGACCGCATGCCGAAAGCCTTGCCATCGGCCGGGATTCCTCCGAACAGGTCGGTGGAGTCGCCCCTGTCGTCGACGGTGTAGAGCCGCCACCACTGCCCGTCGGAGTTGTCGCAGTCCCGCACGGTGAGGTCGTTCAGCCGGGTGTTCGCTCCCAGGCACTGGTCGTGCCCGCCGGTGTTGCTCTTGAAGCGGTACCAGCCTGCCCCACCGTCCTCGACCACGGTCCACAGCTGGTTGGCGTTGCCGATCTGGAGGTCGACCAGGTGGGCGCGGTCCCAGCCGTCGGGGTGGTCGAGCACGTTGCTGGTCTGGACGGGCTGCGACTTGGCGCTGTTGATGTCCTGGACGCGCCACTTGTCGTCGGCCTTCCAGAGTGCGAACGGCGCCCACAGCGGGTTGTAGGTGCGTTCGGTGTCCCAGGCGTCGGCCTGGCAGCCCGGGCCCGCGTCGGCGGCCTGCGGGGTGACGGTGGTGACGTCCTTGCGGTTGTCGCCGGTCGACCCGTAGGTCTGGTCGCCGATCTTGACGGTGGTGTTGGCGGGCCCGGTGATCGGCAGGTAGTACTTGATGCCGATGTCCCGGAACGTGCCCGGCGGCACGTCCTCGCAGTAGCCGAGTTTGATCGTCACCCGGTGGAAGGCGGCGCCGAGTCCGCCACGGTTGGCTCCGGTGCGGCCCGGCTGCACCGCGTCCTTCATCTCCTGCCACGCCTGGTTCTTGAGGAGCGGCGGTGCGGACGTGGGGATGTCGAAGGACAACTCGGTGCCCGAGGGCAGGGTGACCCCGCTGTTGTTGGTGGTCCGCAGCTTCGGCTGGATCGGCCACATGTCCTTGATGTCGGTGGGGAAGTTCGTCAGCTCGGCCCTGACGTCGACGACCTGGTTCGGCAGGCTGACCGAGGATCCGGTGGCGACGGTGTTGTCGTACGGTCCGGCGCCGCGCAGCTGCTGGTCGGCCTGGGTGGTCAGGGTGTAGCCCGGGCCGCACTCGCCCTGGTCGGGGCAGGAGTAGTCCCCGGCCAGCTCCCACATCATGACCCCGCCCAGGTTGTTCTCCTTGACGTACTGGGTCAGGGCGGACATCCCCTGCTCGTCCTCGGTGGACAGGAACGTCTTGGTGCCGGCGTTCCACAGCCAGGAGGACTTGGTGGCGTCGTCCCAGTTCCGGGTGTACCCGGACACCTGACCGGCCTTGAGGGCGTAGGCACTCAAGTACGAAGGGGCGACGCCCCGTTCCAGGTTCTTGGCGTGCCACATCGGATTGGACCCCGCGCCGAGCTCGCTGCCGTCCGGATTGGCATCGTGCCAGAGGTTGTCGACCCCCTTGGCGCCCGAACCGCACGGCACGCTGCCACCGTTGGAGCCCGTGCCCCGCGGGCACTGCCCCTGGCTGGGCAGCGCCGCCGTCCCCCACAGGCCGTTGCCGACCCCGCCCGTCACACCGGTCCAGCCGCGGGTGTAGTACGGCGCGCCGAGGACGATGCGGCCGGCCGACAGAGCGCCGCGCAGGTAGTGCTGCGCCCAGTCCGTGTTGAAGTAGCCGACTCCCTGGTACTCGGGATTCTTGGCGGTGTCGTAGATCCCGGCGCCCGCCAGTTCCGCGTCGCGCCCGTCGTCGTACAGCGGGGCATTCGGGCCGACGAACTGGTTCCACGAGCCGTGGAAGTCGTACGTCATGACGTTGGCGTAGTCCAGGTAACGCAGGGCCTCGAAGGAGCCCATGCCGCGGACCATGTACCCGGAGCCGGAGACGGCCGCCGACAGCAGGTAGTAGTGCTGGTCCGCCGCCGCGGCCCGGTCCAGCTTCTCGCGCAGCGTCTTCACCAGGGCGGTGTGCCCGGCCGTGAGGCCCTTGCGCCGGGAGTTGGAGGCGGCCCAGTCCAGCGGGTTGCCGGTGTCGGGAAGGGCGGTCGGGTACTCCTGGTCGAGGTCGATGCCGTCGAAGCCGTACTGGCGGACGAAGTCCACCACGGAGTCGGCGAAGGTGTCGATGGCGCCCTGGTTGACGGAACCGTCGGCGTCGGTCGTCAGCGAGTAGAACCCGCCGGTGGTGGACCGGGTGCCGTCGGGGTTCAGGATGCCGCCGGTCTCGGCCCAACCACCCACCGAGATCAGGGTCTTCACCCGGGGGTGGAGCTTCTTCATCTTGGTGAGCTGGTTGAACTCGCCCCGGTACGGGAGGCTCGGGTCGAGTGCGACGCCCGGCCAGGTCTGCCCGGTGGCGGGGTTGCCGGGGTCGCCGACGTCGCCGACGGAGATCCGGTTGTCCGGGCCCACGTGGGCGAAGGCGTAGTTGACGTGCGTCAGCTGGCCCCACGGGATGTGGGCCGGAAGGTACTGGTGCTGCCCGTCGGAGCCGGTGCGCCAGCTGGTGTAGTAGCCGACCGCGCGGCGCGGGTGGTCCGTGCCGAGCAGTTCCCGGCCCTGGTCGTCGTAGGCCAGACAGTACGGCGTGTTGACGTCCGGGGTCGGGGCCATGCCGTCCGGCCGGCAGCGCGGCTGGTCGCCGGCCGCGGTACTGAAGGGCGCCGGCGCCTCCGGATGCGGGTCGACGGGCGGGGCGGCCGCGGGGCCGATCGCCGTCTTCCCGTCGGCCAGCCGGACGGTCACCGCGGCGTCACCGGGGGCGAAGATCGTGCCGCACAGGCTGCGCCAGACCGCGCAGATCGTGCTCGGCTCGCCGATGAGCTTGTCGTCGGTCGTCCCGGGTGTGACGCTGATCTTGGCGAAGTCGTTGCTGCTGAACATGAACCCGGTGCCGGGCCGGTAGTCGCACAGTTGCTTGGCGAGAAGGATCCCTCCGCTGGCGATGAGGCCGCCGAGCGCCGAGCCGGGCACCGTCGCCCCCGTGGCGGCCGAGACGACGACGATACCGCCGACCACGACCACGGTCACGACGGCGATCACGGCGCAGACGACCTGGGTGAACCAGCCCGGCTGGTACTCGGGGAGGCCGAAGGCCGCGTTCAGCCCGTCGGTGAAGTGCGCGTCGGGCATCCGCGCGTCGGCGTCCTTGAGGCTGGGCCAGTTGTCGGCGATGCTCTTCGGTCCGTTGATCACCTGGTCGACCGAGCCCGGGTTGGCCTTGACCAGCACGTACTGCCCGCCGCGGAAGAAGTAGATCTCGTTGTCCCGGACGGACATCGCGGTGTCGATGCCGTTCTCGAACAGGGCCTTCAGCTGGGGCGTCGAGCACAGACTCGTCCAGCCGGTGCAGATGTCCCACACGTCGTGGACGCGGGTCGCCCTGCCCGGGCCCTGGTCGACGTTCTGCAGATAGACGTACTGGTTCCCGCTGAACATGAAGACGTCGCCCTTGCGGTCCGGGACGGCGACGGCGACGTCCACCCGGTTGGCGAACGGGGTGTCGCGCAGGGCGGGCCAGTCGTCGGCGATGGTGCGGATGCCGTTGTCCTTGCCGTCCACGATCTCGTTGGCGGCCGTGTTCGGATCGACCTTCACCTTGGCGTACTTCGATCCGTGGAAGAAGTAGACCTCGTTCTCGACGACCGACACGGCCGCGTCCACCCCGCGGGTCGGGCGCACCGTGACCGGGGCCGGGGTCGAGCCGTCGGAGCACCCGGCCGACACCAGGTTGAGCGGCGAGCCGGGGGCCTCGATGTCGCCCGAGGCCACCCGCCAGCCGCACTGGTTCCACAGCGGGGCCGGGGACGGGCCGGGCACGATCCCGTACAGCTCCCGGGTCTCGGCGCCGCCGATCGCGGTGAACGGTGCCGCGATCACGCCGGTGCGGTTCCACAGGTTGCCGCCGTCGTAGCGCCACAGCAGTTCGTCCCCGGTGCCGTCGCAGGAGACCTGCCGCAGCGGGGCGGCTGTGTCGGCACCCGCGGTGCCATCGGTGCGGGCGGTGGACGCGGTGGCACCGGAGGCCTTGGCGGCGGCCACGGTCAGGCACAGCCCGGTGAACAGGTTCTTCAGATGGGAGTAGTAGACCCCGTCGCCCACTCTGGTGATGCCCTCCGGCACCCAGTTCTGCGATGAGGTCGAGTTCTGCCGGGCGTGGTCCGCGGGCGCACCGGGGCCCGCCGCGTCCTGCGCGATCTCCAGGAGGTTGCCGTCGCCGAGGTGCGGATAGCTCATCACCGCGGACCAGTCCGGCCCGCGCGCCTGCATGGGCAGCCCGAACACGACCGGGCGGTGGTCGGACGGCCAGACGGCGCCCTGGTCTCCGCCGACGTAGATGGGGCGGCCCTGGTTCGCCATCCCGGCCACCATGTAGTCGAGCTCACGGGGGTCGGTGCCGGTCTCGGCGTTGCCGCGGTGGGTCCAGGCCGCCGACCGGTAGATGGTGGCCTGGGCCCGGGGGATGTTCCCCCTGGTGAGGCGCTCTCGCAGCGTTTGCGGGATCTGGTTGTAGTCACCGGCGATTGCCCAGTCCAGCCTACGGTCCTGCGCGTGCTGGCGGACCTGCCTGATGGCGTTCACGGCGTCGCCGCCGCCTCTCGCCGATGCGTGGACGTCGAAGACGATGTCGCTGCCGAACTGAACGCCCAGCTGCGGGCGGAGCCGGTCGTCGCGCCGGGGGAGGACCACCAGCCGGTCCGGGCGCTGCCGGGTGACGATCGCCAGGTTGACCCGGCCCGGCCGGATGTGGACCGGGTTCCCGTTGTCGTCCTGCTCGGCGGCCCCGTCGTTGCCGTAGGAGCGCATCCAGTAGATGTAGCGGTACTCCGGCCGGTCCTGGGTGCCGATGTTGTACCAGAACTCCTGCGGGTTCGACGGGTCGCCGAGGTTGTCGACCGGGATCGCCGCGACGTCGGCCGGCCGCTCGACGGCGGAGGCGGGCCGGTCACCGGCCTCCTGGAGCGCCACGACGTCGCCGTCGCGCATGGCTCGGCCGGCCAGTCCCCCGTCGCGGGCGAAGACGAATGTCAGCCACTTGTTCTCCGCGCCCTCGTCGTTGGCCCCCTGCATGTTCCACGTGGTGATCACACGGTCCGCGATGGCGGCCCGGGCGGCAGGGGCGGAGAGGAACTCGACGACGGTGAGACAGGTCGTCAGCACGGCGACCACGGCGAGCAGGCCGATCGCCCGGAACGGGAGCGGGGCGGTCCTCACGTCGCCCCCTGTTCGAGGACGCGGTCCACCCGTTGGCGGCCGGGCTCTCTCGGGTTCGTAGACATGGCAGTCCCCCTCTCATCGTGGGCAGGGGCGGAACGCTGACAGTGCACCAGTCGGGAGTAGACAACCGGTCAACGCCACGACCCGGCCCGCACAAGCGGGACCTGCGCTGCCGAGCGCTCGGGAACACGGGGGCTCGATCCCCTGCGTGCCGGCCCCGCCTTCCGTGCTGAACGGCAGCCGTGAGCCCTCCGGAGTAGGCTCGCTGACCGATCAACGGCCTGAACCGCGTTGGTGGTGAGGGCGGACTGCTGCCGCGTGTTGGAACGTCCCCCGATCGGGTCGCAACGGAGATGCGGGGAGACGTCGGTGAGGGTGAACCTCCAATTGAGCGCTGGTATGTGGCGATGCCGGCCTGGCAGGATCGGCTCGTGATGAAGACCTCGGTGACCATGCGCGAGCTTGTTGTCGGTGACTGCCACGCTGTGCATGCCTTCGCCGGCCTGCCGGAGGCTTGCCGCTACCAGGCGTGGGGGCCGAACACCGAGGAACAGACACGGGACTTCGTCCAAAGCGCGGTGGACGCCCGGTTGCAGTCCCCGCGGGCGAGATTCGTGTATGCGGCCTGCCTCGACGGTGAACTCGTCGGTATCGGCGAGTTGAAGGTTCGTAGCCTGGCCCACCGCCAGGGCGAGATCTCCTACCTCGTCCATCCTCGGGTGTGGGGTCGAGGCGTGGGTACGGCCATCGGCGGGGAACTCCTCGGCAGAGGGTTCGGGCTGACAGGACTGCACCGGATCTATGCGACCTGCGATCCCCGCAACGTCGCATCGGCCCGGGTGCTGGGCAAGCTCGGCATGACCCACGAGGGCCGGCACCGGGACACCGCGCGGATCCGGGACGGCTGGCGTGACTCCGACGTCTTCAGCATCCTCCACCAGGAATGGGCGCACCGGCCCGGTCCTGAATGATCGGGGCATCGGTGGCCAGGCTCCGGCGGCGGCCCCGGCGCCGGAGGGCGAAGAGCCGCGAGGGATCATCTGGCGTGTGAAGTCAAGCCGGGCCCGCGCGGCCTGGTCGACTGCGGGCGGCTCGATTCGGCGGCGGAGTTCCGGGGGACAGGCGGGGTTGGCGGTCACCTTGCCGCGCGCAGGAGGTGCTCGGGCAGGTCCTCGCGCGGGCTCGGTCCGGTTCGTCGGCCGTGGTCCACGACCCATGAGAGACGACAACCGCGTACAAACCGCGCCCGCCCCGGCGGACCCCTGGAGCTCCCTGCCCCGACGGCGGCTGTTGGCGCCGTGTCAGCGAAGTCCGATTGCCGGGATTCGACGCCGTCAGGGCATCACCGCTTGATCTCCGTTCCCCGGCCCGACAGGCCACCGCTAGAGTGCTCGCCGCAGATGTGCGGGCAGGCCGCGAGGGCGCCCGGCGGTCGGAAGGGAGATGCGTGGTGGAGGTCGTCGTCGCACAGGAGGCCGGGAGGAGCTGGGACGCCGTCGCCGACGAGGTGCGGACGGTGGTGGCGGAGCTGGCCGGGCGGGTGGCGAGGCGAACGGGGCTCGGGCTCGGCCCGGAGCTCCACGTCCGGCTGCTCGACCCGGACGCCTATGCACTGGCCCACGAGGCGCACGAGCGGCGGGCCAACGAGGCCCTGCTCGCGGGCGACCTGCTCCACGCGATCCCGGACCCGGCGCGTCGGCAGCGGTTGGAGGCGGACCTCCGCCGCGCGGACGGCTCGCACGCGGGCGGGAACCGGAAGTTCGGCTGCCTGCCCTCCAGCCGGGCGGTGCCGGGGGCGGACGGCGGTTGCACGATCCTGCTGGCCCCGGCGCTGCTCCGCCGGAGCGCCGGGGCGGCGAGCCGGGACGCCCTCCGGTCGGTCCTCACCCACCAGCTCGTCCACCAGGCGCAGTTCGCACTGTGGGGGCCGTCCCTGAGCGAGGTCCTGCGGGCCGCGCCCCTGGTGCACCGGGCGTCGCGCGCCGCCGCCGACGAGTTCCGGAGCCTGGGCGCCGCCTTGGAAGGCCACGCACGATTCACGAGCAAGGAACTGTGCGGCGCCGACCACGTGGAGGAGCGGAAGGCCGGCCGCCTCCTGCGCCTGCTGTGGGGCCCGAACCGGGGCCCGGCGCTGTACGACCGCGGTGAGGACTGCGTACGGAAGGCGGTGGAGCAGGGCGTCACCGACCTGCTGCCGCGCCTTCGGGCCGATTCGACGTTGGTCCCGGACCTCCGCGAGCTCGCCGACCCCGATCGCTGGGTCGCCCGTCTCAGGGCCGCGGACGAGCCGGTGCGTCAGGAGCCGGCCGGCCCGGCCTGACCGGTGGCGGCCGGCCGTGTCGGGTCGACCCTTGGCATCGGCCGTGACCGCCCTGCCCGGAGCGTGGGTGGCGGGCCGACGGGCGGGTGGGGCGCCTCAGCGCTTCGCGGAGGACTGTGCGGCGAGGGACCAGGGCGCGGCCCACAGGGGGACGACCTCGACGGCACCGGCGGAGCCTCGGGCGCGGCTCCCGGTGGCGTGCGGCGGGGCGGCGGGTCGGACGGTCCTCGGGTGGGTGGTCATGGTGTTCGCGGTGGTCATGTCCGGAACCTATCCGGAGGCACTGACAGGCGCATCGCGCCGGCGCAGCCGCGCGAACGGCGACGGAGAGACGTGCCGGCTCGCCGTGGACAGCCGACGACGGTCGGCGAGTTCGACCACCTCGTCCGACCGACCGGCCTCCCCCGTCCCCCTCACCAGGCCGGTCCGCTCCCGTCGCACGTGGCGCCCGGGCAACCGGTGGCGTAGGCCTGGGTCACACCGATCGCCAGCAGGTACCGGTGGGCCGGATAGGCCTTGGTCTCGATCCCTCGGTGTCCGCGCGTCGCCAGTCGAAGTACACGACCCGCTCGGACTCGCGGTCCAGGTACGGTTTCGCGTCCGCGCCGCTCCGGGACGGCTGTTGGTCCCAACTGTCCTTCACCCACGGAAGGCCCCTGCCGTCCGCGACGCCGACCGTCAGCGTGATCCCCCTGCGCGCGTCGGCGGGCACGTGGTCGACACTGACCGAGTTCGGCCGGGCCAGGGCCTGCGCCGTCTGCTCGGCCGTCGCATCGGACCCCGGGCTGTGCGCGTACCGCAGTTGCTGCACCAGGTTCCTGTCGCCGGGTCGCACCTTCCAGCCGAGCCCCTCCGCCGCCCGGTCCAGGTCGGCGAGCCGCTGCTCGATCTCACCGTCGAACGCCGCGTACAGCACCGTCGTCCGCCGGCACACCACCGGCGACCACGCGGGCCTGCCTCCGAAGCTTCCACTGCGGGCCTCGGCGTGGCAGCGGTCGGCGACCGAGCCGTCCAGCACCTGTGCCCAGGGCGCCGCCGCCCGCAGCCGTGCCGTCTGGTCGTCTCCGAACGCCACCGCCCGGTCGCGGGCCTCACGGGTCGCGGCGGACCGCGCGAGCGCCTCCGCGTCCGGCCCGTGGGGGACGGTGGTCAGGTCGTGCACTTGCCAGGCGACCACCGCGACGAAGATCACCGCCCCCGCCGCGACCATGCCCAGCAACGTCAGCATGACCCGCCGTATCCCGGCCCGGACCGAGTCGTCCCCTGCGCTCATGGCCTTCACCGTAGTCGCGGCCGTGCGCGGAGCACCGCTCCGAGATGCCTCCGAGACGCTTCCGAGGTGGCTCCGAGACGCTTCGGAGGTGCCTTCGCAACGGGTCCGCACGCCGCAGGTGCACGCCCGTGCCGCCCCGGGAACCGCGCGACCGTACCAGCTCGTCGACAAGATCGACGCGATCACGTCACATCCGGGTCAAGAGTGCGCCAAGGCCATGGTGCCGGCCCTCTCCGTCGCGCTATCAACGTGGGAGCAGGGCCGCCGCCTGACGGCCCGGAACACGGGGGAACCTCTTATGAGCAGCATCCACGCCGGCAAGCGCACGTGGACACTCGTCGCTCTCGCGGCGGTCGGCGCACTGACTCTCACCGCCTGCAACGACGACAACGCGGCCGACGCGGCGAGCAGTACTCCGCCGCCGGCCGCCGCCCCGACGAGCCCGTCGGCCGCCGCGAGCACGCCCGCCGCCCCGCCGACCACCGCGGCGACCGCGAGCCCGTCCGGCAGCGCTCCGGCCGGCGCGCCCAGCAGCGCGCCCGCCCCCGCCCCCGCCACCGGCGGTGGCACCGACGCCACCCCGGGGCAGACCTTCAAGATCGGCCAGCCCGCCCAGGTGCAGTTCACCTCCGGCAGCACCAAGGGCGTCATCGCACTGTCCGTCAGCGCCATCGAGGCCGGCGACCCGGCTGACCTGGACGCGCTCAAGCTCGGCGACAAGGTGAAGGGCCTGGTCCCGTACTACGTGCGCTACACGATCACCAACATCGGCACCACCGACCTGTCCTTCACCAGCGTGGACCACGTGAAGGGCCTCCTGCCGGACGGCAGCGAGGCACAGGAGCTGATGATCATCAGCGGCTTCGCCAAGTGCGCGAGCCCCTCGCTGCCGAAGGGCTTCACCAACGGCCAGACCGCCCAGGGCTGCGCCGTCGCCCTCGCCCCGACGGCCACCAAGGTCTCGGGCGCGGAGTACTGGGGCTCCCCGTACACCCTCGGCAAGGGCGCCATCTTCTGGAAGTAGCGGTGCAGGGTGCCGGAGCCGGGCGTTCACCGGCCCGGTACCCGCGCCGACCCTCGACGGCCCGCTGCGGAACCATCCCGCACCCCGGGGTACCGTTCCCCTATGAACGAGTCCCGCCACCTGTCGCCCCGCCGGGACGCGGTGTCAGCCCGCTCCCTCCGGGCCCGGTACGCCCGCAGCTACCGGCTGCGTGTCGGCGTGCTGTTCGCGGGGGTCGTCCGTGATGGGCTTCTCGTCGCCTTCAAGGCGGTGTCGAAGGAGTCCCGCCGCTCCGACCCGGGTGACAGCGACTCCTGACGTCGCGCCGAGGCAGTCGCCCGCCCGGCCAGGCTCCAGGGAACGGCGGTCGCGACGCCGGACGAGTTCTTGGGGCTTACCGTCGCCCTGCGGCCCCGAACTTCACGCTTCGGCCTCCCCGCGAAGCGCGGTCCCGGCCACCGCTTCAGCCCCGCCCGCACCGTGACCGTCGCCGACCACCTTTCCACCTGGCGGCCGGCCGGCTCAGGACCACCCGATCCCGAGCCGTCGGCCGACAACGGACGCCCGGGCGGTCAGCTCCCAGTCTCGGGCCGGTCGTTCACCGCGTAGAGACCTCGATCCGGCCGCTGCGCGCGTCCGGCCTTGACGAGGCGCTCCAGACTGGCGCGGATCGCGTGGATGTTCCCCTCGACGGCGTCCAGGCCCAGTCGTTCGGCCACCTCGCGGGCGCGCAGCGGGCCCGCGGCCTGGGACAGCGCCTCCAGGACGCTGTCCGCGCCGGCGACCTGGCGCCTCGGGCTCGCCGGCGGCGCCGACACCTTGACGGGCGCTTCGCCACCGGCGGGGCTGGGCTGCGCCGCCGCCTTCCTGGCCGCGGGCACCCGCTTCGTCGTCGCGCTCTTGGGCCCGGTGTCCGCCGCCGCCCTCCCGGCAGCCTTCTTCGCGCCGGGGGCCGAGGCGCGCGCTGCCCGCGCGGGCGACGGTACGGCCTTCTTCGCCGCGTCCGCCTTCCTGGCAGGGGCCTCCTTGGCGACCGTCCTTCCTCCGGCCCCCGCCGTCGCAGCGGCAGGACCGTCCTGGGAGGTCGCCGCCTGCTTGTCGATCGGCTCGGCCGACGCACCGGTCTCGTGCACGGCCCCGGTCTCGTGCACGGCCCCGGTCGAGGCCGGCGCCAACTCGGGCGTGATCGGCTCACCCCGGCCGTCGAGCTGCGTGCCGGACAGCAGCCGCAGCCCCTCAAGCGCCTTGGTGATGGCGTCCTGCTCCGCGCTGACGGCGGCGAGTTCCGCCTCCGCCCGGCGGCGCCGCTCCAGCACGGCGGGCAGCTGCGCCTCCAGCAGGGCGATCGTCGATCCCACACCAGTGTCCGACCCGAAGGTTCTTCCGCTTCCCACAAGCACTCCCACCGCATCGTCACTCACCAGTCGTGGTAGTGAACTTACGGCTTCCGCAGGGATCCTGCCGGGTTTGCGGGGATTCCCCTCGTGAGAAGTGCTCCACCACCGGCGACGCCCTGCCCGCCGGACTCGAACTCTGGGCCACGGACAGCGCCGAAGCCAGCTGAACGCCGCTCCGGGCCCACCACCACGGGCCCGAAGCGACACACCATCAGATCTTCGCCCGATGGGCGGGCGGGTCAGGACCGGACGGCGAGGGCCTCGACCTCGAACAGCACGTCGGGCGCAGCCAGGCTCGCGACACCGATGAGGGTCTGCGTGGGCGGTTCCGTACCCCAACCCTCCTGCACGGCCCCGGCGATCGGCCCGAGCTTGCTGACGTCGTGGTTCACCACGTACGTCCTGAGCTGGACGACGTGGCTGAGGTCGAGCCCGTGGGCGCCGAGGGCGATGCCGATGTTGTGGAACGTCTGCTTCACCTGCTCGGTGAAGTCGGCGGAGACGACCGCGCCGTCCGGGCCCGATCCGTACTGGCCCGCGATGAGCACCAGTTCCGCACCTGCGGGGACGGCGGCGGTGTGGCTGTAGCCGAACGGGACCGGGTCGTGCAGACCGTCCGGATTGACGATGGCGTGTGCCATGCGGGTCACCTCTCGTGTGGGATGGATCTGTGCTGTGTTGAAGCCTCCCAACGCATCACGACATCATGTGTCGTGTATTCCAGTAGTGTTTTCGCGTGCGCGCCGATCGGTTGGTCTCGCTGGTTCTGCTGCTGCGGCAGCACGGTCGGCTGTCCGCGGCCACGCTGGCCCGCGAGCTGGAGGTGTCCACCCGCACTGTGCTGCGCGACATCGACGCGCTGTCCGCGGCCGGTGTCCCGGTCTACGCCGAGCGCGGTCGGCACGGCGGGTTCGCGCTGTTGCCCGGGTTCCGGACCGAACTCACCGGACTGAACCATGACGAGGCCCTCGCCCTGCTGGTCGCCGGATCGCGGCGCGGCGCGCAGGCGTTCGGCCTCGGTTCGGCCCTTGCTTCGGCGATGCTGAAGGTGGTTGACGCGCTGCCCGAGAGCTATCGGGACACCGCGGCCGGCGCGGCTCAACGACTGCTCATCGACCCGGAGACCGACCTGCTGTCGCGTCGACTGGTCACCGAGGAGGTGCCTGACACCATCGTGGCCGAGGTCCTGCGCGCGGTGTTCGCCGGGCACAGGCTGCGCATCCACTACGCGGCGGTGGAACAGGCCCCGAAGTGGCGCACGGTGGACCCGATCGGCCTGGTCACCGTGCGCGATCAGGGCTATCTGCTGGCCACGCGGTCCGGCGCGGACCGCACCTACCGGCTGTCCCGCGTCCTGGCCGCCGAGGAACTCGCCGAGCCGGCGCAGCGACCGGACCGGGTCGATCTGGACCGGGCCTGGCAGGACCGCAGCAGGCGGTTCCGGACCGGCGGCGACCAAGTCACCGTGCTGGTGAGGGTGGACCCGGAAATGCGGGAGGTCCTGGTGGGCACCGCACTGGCCGTCCTCGCCGAGGAAGCCGACGCCGACGGCCGGCTGCGGCTGGAGGTGACCTTCCAGGACCGGAGGCACGCCGAATGGGCGGTGTGGCATCTCGGTACGAACGCGGAGGCGCTGGACCCGCAGTGGCTGCGCGACTCCCTGCGCAACCGCGCCGCCGCGATCGCCACCCGCTACGGAGTGACGTCCTGAGCGTGGTGCGGCAAGGACGGCACGGCGCGGATCCCCGTACGGCCGGACCCGCGGTCGTCGGACTATCCGGTCCCGTGCGATCGCCCTCTGCGGCGGACGGCGATGTCAGGGGGAGCGGGCGGGGCCGCGACGGAGCGCCTGCCGGTCGGACGGGGGCCGCGCCGAACTCTCCGAATCCACGCCCCACGTGCAGGGGTACCCGTTCCGGGCAGCTACGATCCTCACCTGCCGCACACACGTTCACCTGCGCCGTTCCGTGGCGACTTCCGAGGAGGACGCCGCGCGAACGCGTCGCCGTCCCCCGCCGGGGCCGGCCCGCGCCGGTTGAAGTGCCCGGCGCCCGCCCGTCCGCATACCCAAGGTCCACCACGTGAACGCGCTGCCCTGGCGCTACTCGGAGGACCCGGCCGGGTACTACTGCCACATCCGGGCCGCCGCCTTCGCCGCCGACAGGCGGCTGGCCGGCCTGACCCCGCCGCCCCGGCCCGTCAAGGCCCGTCACGGCCGCTCCCGGAGCACGGGAGCGGCCGTCCGCACGTCGCCCGCCCGCTGCCGCCGTCGTCGCGCGGATCGGTGCGGTCACATTCGCCGGGGCCCTGCGGATGGGCTCCGAGGTCGGCTTCGCCCGAATCCGCGCGCCGCCGATGTCCACCCGCGCCGAGTCGTCGAGTGTGCACGGCCGGCCGGCCACGGAAATGCACGGCACTGACGGCGCGGTTCGTGTCAGGATGCTGCGCATGTCCAGTCGCGCACTGAGCTTCGGAGTGATGGCAGAAGCCTACGAACGGTTCCGGCCGGGGTATCCGGTGGAGCTCTTCGACAAGGTGATGGCCTACGCCGGCCGTCCGGTTCGCAACGCCCTGGAGATCGGCGCCGGGACGGGCAAGGCGACCCGCCTGTTCGCTCGCCAGGGCGTCAGGGTCCTGGCGACCGAGCCCGACGGGGCCATGCTCGCCGAGCTGCGCAGGCACGTGCCGACGGACGTCGCGACGGTGCGGGCCGCGTTCGAGGACGTGCGACCGGGGGAGAGGTACGCACTGGTGTACGCGGCGGCGGCGCTGCACTGGACGAACCCGGAAGGCCGGTGGTCGCGCGTGGCCGCGCTGCTGGAGCCCGGTGGTGTCTTCGCCTGCTTCGGCGGGCCGGTCCGGCTGGCCGACCCGGCGGTGCGGGAGGCCGTGCGTGCGGCACGGGCGCCGTTCCTGGAGGACGACGAGGTTCCCTCCCCGGACGGTACGCCCGAGGGGAGCGCGATGCAGTGGCCGGGCACGGAGCTCCGGCGCTCCGAGTGGTTCACCGATGTTCAACAGTCGGTCATCGAACGACGCTTGACGATGCCTGCGCTCGACTACGTCGGCCATCTCTCGACCGTCTCGGCGTACCTCGTCCTGCCGGCCCCGGCGCAGGAGCAGGTGTTCGACCGGATCGCGCGGGTCCTTCCCGACACGGTCGAGCTTGCCGCCGACATCACCGTCCACCTCGCGCGTCGGCGCCACGAGCGGTAGCCGAGGTGCCCACCACGTGCGGACGCATGAGTCGAGCACGGCCCGTATCGTCGCCGGCTTGACGAGTTCGGCTGACATTGATCATCCGGTGACTCCTGTCCGGTCATCGGTACACCGGAAGGGATCGTGGCATGTCCAGCGACCGTCTCATGCGCATCCGCAGCGCCGAGTTCCAGGCCATGGCCGATAGGGTCCTGCGGGTCACCGAGCTCACCTCCCGACTGAACGTCCTGCCCTTCGAGGACGAAGCGGGCAAGGCGGAACTGTTCGAACAGATCCTCGGCAAGCCACTGCCACCGAGAGTCACGATCTATCCGCCCTTCTACACGGACCACGGCCTCCGTCTCGACATCGCCGAGCGTGTCTTCATCAACCAGAACTGCACGTTCCTGGACTACGCCGGCATCCGGCTCGGCGAGCGCGTGATGGTCGGCCCGAAGGTCACGTTCATCACCAGCGGCCACCCGGTCGATCCCGAGGAGCGGCGGCTCTACCTCACCGGCGCGCCCATCGACGTGGCGGAGAACGTGTGGATCGGCGCCGGTGCCACCATCCTGCCCGGCGTCACCATCGGCCGTGATGCCGTGGTCGCCGCCGGCGCGGTCGTGGCCGACGACGTTCCGCCGGCGAGCCTGGTGACCGGTGGCAAGGCGACCGTGAACCGACGGTGGTGATGACCTCTCCGGGGCGGCACCGCCCCCGCGCCGGGGGTACGACGAACGGGCCGTCACCCGGACGGCGCGGCCCGTCCGCAGGTGCCTCCCACCGGCGTGCCGCCGTCGCCGACGCCACATAGGATCACCGCACGGCACCCGCCTCGTCGAGCTGCTCCACACCGCTCCGGGGAGGCGACCTCGGCCTCCGCGTCCGACGTCCGGCCGAAGGCCCTGCCATCCGTCCGCGCCCATGAGAGGGAATCCGTCATGACCT
This sequence comes from Kitasatospora sp. NPDC058218, assembly GCF_042882445.1. Classification (NCBI taxonomy): domain Bacteria; kingdom Bacillati; phylum Actinomycetota; class Actinomycetes; order Kitasatosporales; family Streptomycetaceae; genus Kitasatospora; species Kitasatospora sp. NPDC058218. The sequence continues at coordinate 36,148 of NZ_JBHVWC010000070.1, forward strand.
ATGCCGTGGACTTCGGCACCGTGTCGACCGTCGGTCTGGAGTCGTCGCCCGTCGCGGACGCACTCGCCGGCCTGCGGGCGAACGAGGCCCGCTACTTCAAGAACAAGTACGACCACGTCTTCACGGTTGAGCCCGCGGACGACGCTACGGACATCATCGAATGGGTGCATCGGATCCTCAGGGAGGAACGCGAGATCGTCATCTCGTCCAGGCCCCTCGAAGCCACGGCCTTCCAGGTCGAGAACATTCGAATGGCCTACGTCTTCTACGAGAGCGGTCTGTCGATCAACGTGATGTACACCGTCGACGACCCGAAGAAGCGAGCGGTCGGGTTCAAGCTCTCGGACGGGATGGAGGTTCCGGAGGAGCTCGCCTCGCGGTTCAAGTTCGCACGGCAGAAGTCGAAGCTCGCCGGGACCATCCGCGGATCGTACTTCGTCATCAAGAACGAGTACTGAGCCGGCGCGGCCGGGCCCGCCCGCGCGGTCCTCGTCCCCAATTCGGCATCGCGCCGCCCGGGATGGGGTTAGCCTGGCGACATGGTTGCAAACTACAAAGATGAAGTGGCCATGAACGACGCGGAGTTCATCAGCGCCCCGGCCCTGGTCCTCCGGTCCCTCGCGCGCGACCCCGATCGGCCGGCCATCACCACCGCCGACGGCGTCGGGATCACCGCCGGCGAGTTCGCCGCCGCCACCTACCGCCTCGCCCACGAGCTCATCGCCCGGGGCGTCACCCGGGGCACGACCGTCTCCCTGCTCACCGGCAACACCCCCGAGGCGCTCAGCGCGCGCTACGCCGCCGGCATCGCGGGCGCCCGGCTGGTCAACCTGTACGACGGCATGAGTACCCCGGTCCTCGCCGAGATCGTCACCAGCGTCGACACCGCGGTGCTCCTCGTGGACGCCGAACGGTACGCGGCCGCCCCCGAGTTGCTCGCCCTGGTCGACGTGCCGACCGTCCTCACCCTGGGCCCGGGCCCGGAGGCGGTCGGCGAGGACGTGATCGCCGCCTCCGTCGGCCGCCCCGCCGAGCCCCCGGCCGTGCGGATCGGCCCGGAGGACGACCTGGGCATCCGTCACACCGGCGGCACCACCGGCATCCCGAAGGGCATCCTCAGCCTGCACGGCCCCTACCGCAGGGTCTTCGACGTCCCGTTCGGCCCGGAGGGCGATGCGCCCCGCCTCCTCGTGGCCACCTCACTCGCCCACCTCGCCGGTGTGCTCAGCGACCTGACGCTCCATCACGGTGGCTCGGTGTTCATCCAGCGCTCCTTCGACCCGGGTGAGGTGCTGGCCGCCGTCGAGCGCGAGCGCATCACCGACCTGTGGGTCCTGCCGCCGCTGCTCTACCGGCTGCTGGACCACCCGGCGATCACCAGCACCGACCTCTCCAGCCTGCAGCGCATCCTGTACGGCGGCTGCGTCGCCTCGCCGACCCGTGTCCGCGAGGCGCTCAAGGTGTTCGGGCCGATCCTGGCGAGCGGTTACGGGATGTCGGAGGCGCAGAACATCGCCGTCCTCGCCCCGCAGGAGCACGACCGGGTCGGGCACGCCGGCCGGATCTCCGTCGGCCGCCCCCTCCCGGGTGTCGAGGTGGTGATCCGCGCCGCCGGCGGCTCCGAGCTGCCGGCCGGTGAGCAGGGCGAGATCCACGTCCGGTCACGCTCCCTCATGGCGGGGTACTGGAAGCGGCCCGACCTCACCGCCGAGGTGCTGCGCGACGGCTGGCTGAACACCGGCGACATCGGGCACCTCGACCAGGACGGCTACCTCTACCTGGCCGACCGTCTCACGGACAAGATCATCGTGGTCGGCGGGCACGTCTACCCCTCCGAGGTGGAGGACCTGCTCCTCACCCACCCGGCCGTCGCCCAGTGCGCCGTGCTCGGCCTCCGCGACGCGCAGCAGGCCGAACACGTCCACGCCGTGGTCGTCCCCGCGCCGGGACGGCACCCGGAGCTCGACGACGTCCGCGCCTTCGTCACCGCCCACAAGGGCCGCATCTACGCCCCGGAGGCCCTGCACCTGGTGTCCGAGATCCCGCTCACCTCCGTGGGCAAGCCGGACAAGAAGCGTCTGCGCGACGCCCTCGCGGGCTGACTCCACCCCGGGTGTGGCACTGCCGCCGCACCTACGCGCCGGGCCGGCAGCCGCCGGCCCGGCGACGCCGTCATCCCGCCCACCCGCCGAGCGCGGTGCCGATCGCCCGCCCCGGCGGGCGGCGGCCGCCCTCGCGCACCGGGGCGTCCTCCGTCACAGCGGGGTGAGGACGTCCTGGTGCGCCCCGTCGAGGACGAAGCCGTTGTCCCACCGGACCCGGACCGTCACCCGCTTGCCCTGCTCCCGGAAGGCGGCCCACTGCGGTTCCAGCACGGCGATCTCCGCCTCCAGCCGCTCCCGGCTCGCCACCGGCATGGTGTGCCCGTAGTCCTCGAACAGCGCCTTGAGCCGTTGGTACTCGCGGACCTCGTGGCTCTCCGGGAGCTCCCCGTCCACCCGCTCGACGGTGCCCTCCAGCCCGGCTCCCAGCGAGAGGAACCCGACGACGGCCCCGGGCTCCCCGGCGACCGCCTCGCCGATCCCGACGTCCTCGGCCAACCTGACGCGCCGGCCTTCTTCCAGGGTCATCCGTCCACTGCCTCTCCATCGCTCGGTGCGGCCGGCCTGCGGCCCCGACCATTATCCGGCGGCGCGCAGCGCACCCGCGCAGCCGGCCTCCGGGCTGGGCCGGCCTCGGCAGACAGGAGCGGGGAGGTCTTCAGTGCCGGGCTCGGCGCCGCGCCCGCGCGGGCCCGCTCCGCGTGTGACGGGCCGCGGTGGGCCGCCGCAGCCCGTTGTCGGACCCGGCCCCTAGGGTGCTCGCATGACCCAGCCTTCGGACCTCGCTCGTGCCGTAGCCGCTCTGCCCGTCGCCCTGCCGCCCGGACGGCTGGTCACCCCTGAGGAGGGGGACGGGCCGGAGCCACTGCTGTGGATCAGCGACGCTCCTGCCACGGCCGGACTGTGGGCGCACCTGCACCGCGCGCACCCGGAGACCGGGCTGTGGCCGCTGCTGCTGAGCCCGCTCGACGACGGCCCCGACTTCCGCCCCTGGCTCTCCGGCGAGCTCCACCCGAGCCAGGTCTCCGAGCCCGGCCTGTACGACCCGGCCGCTCTGCTGCGCCGGTGGTGGGAGGGACACGGCGAGGCTGAGGAGGAGTACGGGGACGAGGCCGATCGCGCCGAGGCCCTGGCCCCCTACGGCCTGAGCTGGCCCGGCACCGCGCCTGCCGCCTCCGTGCCCGAGGGCGCGGCCGGGGTCGAGGCCAGGGGACTGGCCGACGTGCTGCAGTCCGTCCGGGACTGCCGTCTCGGGCTGGTGCGGGCAGGCGGCGGCGCCGAGGCGCTGGCGGTGTGCGGGTGGGGCGGTCCGACGAACCACGAGGGGGACACCGCGAAGATCGCCGCCGTGCTCGCCGACTGGGAGCGCCGATTCGGTGCCCAGGTGGTCGAAGTGGGCTTCGACACACTGCTGTTGAGCGTCCCCGTGCCGCCCGCCACGCCGGCCGATGCCGTGCCGGTGGCCGCCGAGCACATCGCCTTCTGCCCGGACCTGGTCTTCCAGGGCGCCGGCACGCTCGCCGCGTACGCCGAGCGGTTGGTGGGCTCCCACCAGTGGTCGTTCTGGTGGGACTGACCGGCTCACCCCGTCAGCACCGGGTCTCACTGGCCCGTCAGCCATGAACGGAGGTCCTCGACACCGCCCGTGGCGTGCGGGCGACGTCCTCCCCGGCACGTCGGTCCCACGGCCGACGCGCCCGACTGGTGCACCGGTCCCGGGACATAGGCAGGACCACGGCCTCATGCTGGCGTCGCGGTGAATTCCTAACGTGGGAGCACGCGTTGAGCACTCGGTCCGGCGTCCCGGCCCACGCTCCCCGCGAACCGGGCCGGGGCCCTTCCCGGCTCGCGTGTTCCGACAGAGAACCACCGGAGGTCCCAGATGAGTTGGAACCAATTCACGCTTGCGTCGGCCGGCGGTGCGTCGCTGTCGAGCCGGGTCGCCGCGGTCTCCCGGATCGACGGAAGCATGGAGGTCTGGTGGGTCGCCTCGGACGGCTCGGTCCAGGGGGCGTACTGGTACGACGGGTCGCCGTGGCGGAGCTACCAGCTCGCGCCTCCCGGCAGTGCCTCCGTCAACGGCGGCATCGCGGCGGTGTCGCGGATCCCCGGCAGTATGGAGGTGTTCTTCGTCGGGGCCAACGGTTCGGTGCAGGACCGCTACTGGTACGAGGGCAGCGCCTGGCAGGGGTTCGAGCTCGCCCCCGCCGGCAGCGCCGGCGTCACCAGCGGCATCGCGGCCGTCTCCCGGATCCCCGGCAGCATGGAGGTGTTCTTCGTCGGCGCCAACGGCTCCGTGCAGGACCGCTACTGGTACGAGGGCAGCGCCTGGCAGGGGTTCGAGCTCTCGTCCCCCGGAACCGCTTCGACCATCGGGGGCATCGCGGCGGTGTCGCGGATCCCCGGCAGTATGGAGGTGTTCTTCGTCGGCGGGAACGGTTCGGTGCAGGACCGCTACTGGTACGAGGGCAGCACCTGGCAGGCGTTCGAACTCTCGCCCCAGGGCAGCGTGTCCAGCACCAGCGGCGTCGCTGCGGTGTCGCGGATTCCGGGCAGTATGGAGGTCTGGTTCGTCGGGCCCAACGGCTCGGTGCAGGACCGGTACTGGTACGAGGGCAGCACCTGGCAGGGGTTCGAGCTCGCCCCCGCCGGCAGCGCCTCCACCCACACCGGCATTGCTGCGGTGTCGCGGATTCCGGGCAGTATGGAGGTCTGGTTCGTCGGGGCCAACGGTTCGGTGCAGGACCGGTACTGGTACGAGGGCAGCACCTGGCAGGGGTTCGAGCTCGCCCCCGCCGGCGGTGCCTCCGTCACCAGCGGCATTGCGGCCGTCTCCCGGATCCCCGGCAGCATGGAACTCTGGTTCGTCGGCGGTGACGCCTCCGTCCGGGACCACTTCTGGTACGACACGTCGAGCAAGAACTTCGACCAGGACGTCACCACCGACATCGCCATCGGCGGCTCGGCGCACGTCGTGATGCGCCAGGACGGCTTCTTCTCGTTCAGCACGCACGCGCACGACAGCGGTTTCGACAACATCGACTACACGATCACCGCCGCCGTGATGACGCCGGACGGGACCGTGTTCACCTTCCAGCACTCCGGTCACACCGAGGGCACCGTCGCCGGCCTGCCCTTCGGGACGCCGGACCGCAACGACGACTTCACGTTCGTGGGCAACAACCCGCAGATCACCGAGAAGTGGGACGGCATTCTCAACGGCACCTTCAAGGCCGACCTGGACGCGACGGACACCCTCGCGGCCGGCGTCACGGGAGCCCTCGGCGACCTCGTGAAGGCGATCGTGTCCGCGGCGGGCAAGGCCGCGGCCGAGGCTGTCATCAAGCTCGTGTCCTGACCCCGGCCGGTTGCGGCAGCAACCGGTCCCGACCCGTGTGACCGGTCCCGACCCGGACCGCCGGCCCGCCTCCGATCCCAGGAGCCGGGCCGGTACGCGTGCCGCCCGGATCCTCTGTGGGAGGCAACTGGCCCGAGTGCGCGGCCCGGCCCGCCTCACGACGTCGTCGGTGTCGCGCCCCGCCTCACGACGTCGTCGGTGTCCCGTACCAACGGGACACCGACGACAAAGCCCTAGGCGCGGTGGTACTGCACCGGGGCGGCGACCTCGCCGCCGACGGTGGTGGCGGCGTGGCGGGCCCAGAACGGATTGCGCAGCAGTTCGCGGCCGAGCAGGACGGCGTCGGCCCTGCCGTCGGCGAGGATCCGCTGGGCCTGGGCGGGGTCGGTGATCAGGCCGACGGCCGCCACCGGCATACCGGTCTCGTTGCGCACCGCCTCGGCGAACGGCACCTGGAAGCCCGGGCCGGCGTCGATCCGGGCGTCCGGGACGAGGCCGCCGGTGGAGACGTCGAGGAGGTCCACGCCGTGGGCGTGCAGTTCCTTCGCCAGTCGGACGGTGTCCTCCGAGGTCCAACCGTCGCGCTCGTCCTCGGGATTCTCGGTGAGCCAGTCGGTCGCGGACACCCGGAAGAAGATCGGCAGCTCCTCGGGCCACACCGCGCGGACGGCGTCGACGACCTCCAGTGCGAAACGGATCCGGCCCTCGAAGGAGCCGCCGTAGGCGTCGGTGCGGTGGTTGGTGTGGGGGGAGAGGAACTCGTGGATCAGGTAGCCGTGGGCGCCGTGGATCTCGACGACCTGGAAGCCGGCGTCGAGCGCGCGCCGGGCGGCGTCCGCGAACTGCCGGACGACCTCGCCGATCTGCTCCGTGGTGAGCTCTGCCGGGGCGACCCGGGCCGGCTCGAAGGGGAGGGCGCTGGGCGCGACGGGCTGCCAGCCGTGGGTCTCCTCCGGGGCGAGGGCGCGGCCGCGGTCGACCCAGGTGCGCTCGGTGGACGCCTTGCGGCCGGCGTGGGCGAGCTGGACGGCCGGGACGGTGCCGTGCGCCGTGAGGAACGCGGTGATCCGGCGGAAGGCCTCGGTCTGGGTGTCGTTCCACAGGCCGAGGTCGTAGGGGGAGATGCGGCCCTCGGGGCTGACGGCCGTGGCCTCGGTGATGATCAGCCCGGTGCCGCCGGCGGCGCGCGCCGCCAGGTGGGAGAAGTGCCAGTCCGTCGGGACGCCCGCCGCCGCGCCGTCCGGTGCGGCGCTGTACTGGCACATCGGCGGCATCCAGACCCGATTGGGCACGGTCAATGACCGCAGGGTGAGGGGAGTGAAGAGGGTGGTACTCATGGCGGACTCCTGGTCGGATCGGCGGGCGGAGAGGAGACGGACCGCGGGTGATTGCAGGAGCAATCTATGCTGCGACAATAGTTGCACACGCGCCACAATCGCAACTGTCATTCGCTCCGCCACCGTCTCCGCTGCCGTCTTCGCCGCCGTCTTCGCCACCGGGCGGTCCGACCGGGCGGGCCGCCCGGCTCGGTCGGACCTATCGGGTCGGACCTACCCGGCCGGGCGTTCCCCGCGGGCGCCCGCCGAGCTCGTCGGCGTGCGCGGCACCAGGACCCGGGCGGTGGGCCGGCCAGGTCCTGGTGCCGGTCGGGTGCGGTCAGCGGGTGCGGTGCTCGCGGGACGGTCCGGTCGTGCGATCGTGCTCGGCGGCCGAGGCCTGCTCCTGCAGCAGGGCGGAGATCTGGTTGACGTCGTCGAAGATGCCGATGAAGCTGTCGATCGAGGGGCTGGCCGCGCCGGTGACGCCGATGTAGAAGAGGTGGAGGCAGCCCTCGTCCGTCTGCAGGTAGCCGGCCTCCTCCTGGGCGCCGACCGCGATCTGCTGGTTGAGTTCGTCGAGGCCCAGGATGGTGCCGGGCTTGGCGAAGACCTTGCCCTTGGCCGGGCAGTCGGTGGTGCAGGAGATCCCGTTGCTGCCGTCGACCCCCAGGATCGGCAGGGACAACCGGAAGGCGTCCGCGTCGGGAGTGCCCAGCCAGTAGGCGAGGAGCTGGTCGAGGCCGATCGGGGTGGCCCGGTCCGATGCCACACCGCCGCGTCCGTCGGCGAGTTGGAACTGGGTCGGGTCGACGTGGGCGACATCGGTGAGGAAGGCGTGCTCGGTTCCGAAGGCGTCGAAGCAGTTGCGGCTGCCTCGCGCGACGGCCATGTTGCACAGCGCCAGGTTCGCGCCGAGGTTGTGGCTGACCTTCAGGATCAGCTTGGCGTACTGGCTGTACGGCGGCGAGACGTACGCGGCGACCTGCGGGTCGCCCTCGTAGGAGGCCGGCAGCGCGTCCTGGCGGTTGGGGCCGGTCGGATCGGCCGTGACGGTGACGCCGACCCGGGCGAGTGCCTCGATCAGAGCGGTGCGACCGAAGTCGTTGGGGTTCTGGATGTCGGAGATCCGCAGCAGGGGCTGGGCGTCGGCGGCGATCGTACCGGACAGCGAGATCCGGGTGCCGTCCGGGGAGGCGGCGACCTGGACGTCCGTCGGGCCGCCGGCCTCCACCGTCTGAACGGTGGACGTCACCTGGTAGGGGGCGACCTGCGGGCGCCAGGTCAGCTGGGCGGGCTGACCGGCCGCGGTGGGGGTGGTGAGCAGGTCGATGAGGTTGTCGTTGATGATCAGCGGGGTGGGCTGCGGGTCCAGGTCCGGGAGCGCGAACAGCCGGGCGTCGACGATCACGTCACCGTTGACCTGGGAGATGCCCGCGTCGTGGATCTGGCGGGCGATCTCGTTCAGCCCGGCGAGCGGGTTCTCCGGGGTGAGGGCGGCGCCGGGGAGGCTGGCCTCCGTGTGGTCGATGTTGGTGTAGTCGACCGAGCCGTCGGGCTTGGTGCGCCCGCCCATCGTCAGGTCGCCCTGGGCGACCAGGGCCAGGTTCCCGTTCAGGGTCGAGCCGTCGCGGGTGCCGGTCGCGAGCACGGGAGTGGTGAAGCGGTGGTCGGGACCAAGGGTGTGCCAGGCCGAGGACATGGTGACCAGCTTGGTGGTCGAGCCGGGGATGAAGAACTGGTTCGCGTTCCTGGAATGAATCACCTCCCCGGTCGCGACGTCGATCTCCAGCACGCCCCACTGCGCGTGCTCGTAGCCGGGCTTGTGCATGATCGCCTCGATGGCGGGCCCGAGGTCGTCGTCGTGTGCCACCGCCGTCGGGCCGGTGACGACCGTGCCGGCCACGGCCACGAGTGTCGCACCGGAAGCGGCCCAGGCCCTCAGCCGGCCGCGGATGGTCGGTCTCATGCGTTCCGCCGTTTCTGGGGTTGAAGAACCCCGGGTCGAGGTGGCCCGGCCGAAGAGACCTGGGGGGGCGAGGTCGGCCTGCATCGCACGGGCAGCGGGGCCCCCGGGCCACGATCGCCGGGGCGCTCACGGCGGAATCGTAGGGAGCCGGACCACGCATGTCCGGCTGCTCGCGGCGTGCTGACGGCGTGTGGGGCGGATGTCATCCGGTCGGACGATCACAGGGGTCCCGGGCGGGGTCGGACGCCGCAGTCCTCCGCCGGCGGGCCGGGCGCGGCCCTCGGGGCCTCGTGTCGGAGAGCGCTGCGGCCCGGCCGCGGTCTCCGCCCGGAGCGCGGGCCGCGAGCGCGCAGTCGTGTCACACTCGCACCACCGGGCGCCGCGGACGGGCCCGGGGCGGGCCCCAGGTCCCGCCGCACGCGACAGGAGGCAGGACGGCATGTCCTTCGAGGGCGCGATCCCCGGCGCCTACGAGCGGCGCCTCGTCCCGCTGCTCTTCCGCCCCTACGCCCGGGACCTGGCGCGGCGCCTGGCGCAGCGGCACCCTCGGGACGTGATCGAGACCGCCGCCGGAACCGGCGTGGTCACCCGTGAGCTGGCCGCCGCCCTGCCGCAGGACACCTCGATCACCGCGACCGACCTCAGCCGACCGATGCTCGACCACGCGCGGACCCTGCCGCTCGCCCGCCCGGTGCGCTGGGTCGAGGCGGACGCCATGGCGCTGCCGTTCCCGGACGGCTCCTGCGACGCCGTGGTCTGCCAGTTCGGGGCCATGTTCTTCCCCGATCGCCCGCGCGCCTTCGGCGAGGCCGTCCGGGTGCTGCGGCCGGGCGGTGTCCTGCTGTTCAGCGTGTGGGAGACCGTCGTGGCGAACGACTTCGCCGCGATGGTCGAAACGGCGGTCGCCGAACTCTTCCCCACGGACCCGCCGGACTTCCTGAGCCGCGTCCCGTACGGCTACCACGACACCGCCACGATCGCGCAGGACCTGGCGGACGGCGGGTTCACGGGCGTCCCGCGGATCGAGACCCTCGCCGAGCGGGGCCGCGCAGAGTCGGCAGAGGACGTGGCGACGGCCTTCTGCCAGGGCACCCCGCTGCGCAACGAGATCGAGGACCGGGGCACGCACACCCTGGACGAGGTGACCCGGGCGGTCGCGGCGGCGATCGCCGACCGCTGCGGCACCGGCCCGGTCGAAGGGGCGCTCAGCGCGCTGGTCGTGACCGTCGCCCGCTGACGGCCCGGACCGGCCGGTACACCGTCGCCGCCGAGGAGGCCGTCCTCGCCGAGCGTGTTCGAGCTCGCCTGCGAGAACACCGTGCAGGGGGGAGGTGCGGTGGTCGTCCGGGGCATCCTGGATCCCCGGTCCGGCGCGGATTCGCGCGGACAGGAGTCCGAGATCACACCGGCTGAGGTCGAACCGGTGTCCGGGCGGCGAACCCCGGCCCGGCCGCCGGCCGTAGAAGTGAGGAGGAGTACGGACCAGCCGAACCAGCTTGCGGGAGTGACCGATGCCGAAGTACCGAGGCGCCCACCGGATCACGGTGACCGGTGTACAGGCCGAGTGGCCGCAGCGCGCCGTGGTGAGCGTCCGGGGCGGCGCCACCGTTGTGGTGCCGGGAGCCGTCGGCGCCAGCGAGCTGATCGACGCCGAGGACTGGGACCTCGCCGTCGAGTACGAGTACGAGGGTGTTTGGGGGCCCAGCGTCCGCGCCGTCGTGGGCCGGTGGGAGGAGCGCGGCGGCACCCTCAGTCAGGTGGTCCGCTGCACCGACCGCGACGGGGTCGGCAATCCGGGCGGCCGCAGCCTGGTACTGCGGATCGACCGGGAGGACCCGCGCCCGCCGGCGGCCCCCGCGCCCGCAGCTGCGGCCAGGTGGTCCACCACCGAGTCGGTTGGCCGCCAGGAGGATCCGGGCCGGGGCCGCGTCCGGATCACCACCTCCGGCTCCGACCTCCAGCCGAGCCGAACCTCCGACACGTCCACCAGCTCCGGCGGCTTCAGCACCACCTCCGGGGGGTGGCCCGGGCGCAGCTCGTAGCGGCGGAGCCACGGTGCGGCCGGCCTCCCCTGTGGTCATTCTCAAGGTCTCGTGCCACCGTGCTGCGCCGTGGTTGACGGCGCGTTCCGGGGGGTCGGTCCGCCGTGCCGGGCGCGCACCGTGCGGATCCACTCCGCCCCCTCTGCCCCGCCGTCAGGGCCGACCGGTACCTCCGGCACGCAGTGCATCCGCGGCCGGGAGGGGTGAATCCGCCGCTGGAACTCGGTGACGATCCGCCCGTCGGGCGCCGCGTCACCGGCGGTCGTCCCCGTACTGGACCTGTCTGGACCTGTCTGGACTTGTGGGCCCGCCCGGCGCCCCGGGGGACCCTGCCAGGCCGCCCCGCGACCCCGGACGGCTGCTCCCGCCGACGGCCGGTCCGCGCCGCCGTGCCGCTCCCGGCGTGGACCGGCGTCCCCCTTGCGCGGACCGGCGTCTATCACTCGTTGACGGCCTGTCTACCCGCGCTGCCTAGCGTCCTTCTCTGTACACGGCCCGACCCCGGGCCGTCACCGAAGGGAGAACTCTCGTGCTGCGCAAGACCCGTGCTCTGCTGGCCGGTTCGGTCGCCGTCCTGGCCCTCAGTCTCACCTCGACCAGCTTCACCGCCAACGCCGCCGGCGACCAGAGCGGTATCGACGCCTGTGCCCGTGAGGCCCAGTTGGCGGGCTTCGCGAAGGACAAGTCCGGCGAGGGCCGCAACGACGACGCGATCTACGCCGTGGCGATCGCCATGGCCGAGTCCGGCTGTAACCGCCTGGCCGTCCACACCAACCTCCCCACCGACCCCGACCCGGGCACCAAGGACCTCGGTGCCTGGCAGATCAACGAGCGCTGGTACCCCGACGTCCACTACCACGACGCCGGGGTCGTCACCCCCGAGAACTGGCAGGACATGGGCTGGTCGGCCCGCAAGGCCTTCGCGATCGACAACGACGGCACCGGGCGAGGCTGGGCCTCCTGGGCGGCCTGGCACCTGGGCACCTACCAGCAGTACCTGGGCCAGGCGCGCGACGCGGTCTACCGCGTCTGGCAGTGACGCCCCGCCGCGGGTGACCATCTGAAGTACCCGCACCCGCCCGGCCGCCCCTGCTGCCCCACCCGGCAGCAGGGGCGGCCTGCGTCAACGGACCGGAGAGGAGGCGGCAGGTCGTCCGCGACGCCCACGCCGGGCATCGGCGAGGCGGAAGAGGCTCGGCGCCGGTCGCCGATCGGGTGACCATCCCGGGTCGAGCCGTCGGCGGAACCTGTGTCGCGCCGCCCTTCGGGCCCCTTCGCCTTCGCCGCCGTGCGTCCGCGCGCGTCCACGGGTATCCGCGTGGTGGAGCGCGGCAGCTGCTGCGCGGATCGAGCGGTGAGTGGGCTGGTCCGGCGTTCTGACGTGGGTTCAGAAATACTTCCGAGGCACCTGCAACCTCCAGGGGTTCGGCGCGTCTATGGGTTTGAGACGGTCGGGAAGGCCCGGGTGTCTCGGTCCGAACCACAGCTGCGAAGACCCATGGGGGAACCATGAACGACCACTTCACCACCACGCGCCGCCTGGGCTCCGCCGCCGCCGCGGTCGCCCTCGGGCTGGGGGCCGGGCTGCTGGCCGCCGCGCCCGCTTTGGCCTCGGCCTCGGGGATGTCCTACGTCCCGCTGTCGGCCGACACCGCCGTGGCGTTCCAGAACGCGGCGACGGGCAAGTGTCTGGGGGCGGCGGACTTCCGTACCGATGACGGCGCGCCGGTGCGTCAGTCGGCCTGGTGCGGTGACACCGCCCAGCAGTGGCGGGTCAGTGACGGCTTCGTCGTCAACGTGTACAGCGGCAAGTGCCTGGAGGTGCCGGGCTGGAGCACCGCGCAGGGGGCCGCGGTCGTCCAGTGGACCTGCAACGGCGGCGCCAACCAGCGCTGGGGGAAGGTCAATGTCGACGGCGCCACGATGGCCGTGATCAACTTCAACAGCGGCCTCGTCCTCGATGTCGCCGGCGGCGACCCGAGCGACGCGGCTCCGGTGGTCCAGTGGTCCTCGGGGGGTACGGCGAACCAGCGGTGGACCCTCAACCCGGTCGGCTGACCTGTCCTGGCCCCCCTGGCCCGGCCGCGTGCCGGGCCAGGGGAGCCATCCCAGTTCAGCGGGGAAACGCGTCCGCATGGGGATCGGGTTCGTTGGTGAAGGGGTCGCGACCGGCCTTCCAGCGGATCTGCTGCTCGCGCCAGTGGACGAATCCCGGCGAAGGATCGCCCCAGAGCGAGGCGTCACTCAGGGGGCATTCGGGGAGCGCGGCGGTGGAGGTCCGCAGGAGGAAGCGGCCATCCCGCAGTCGTACCGCGTCCAGTCCGCTGACCTGCTGCAGACCAGAACGGGCCAGCGGTCGGGGTCGGCGTCGGAGGTGAGCCAGCACAGGAGATCGGGCCCGAGATCAAGTTCGGCGGGCGCATCCGCCGTACCGGGCGGGATGCCGCCATCCGGCAGGCCCGGCGGGGCTGCTTCCTGCGCCGCCCCGGACTGGAAGCCGGGCCAGGTCTACCGGCCCGACGGCGGCCGGCTGTGGCGGCTGTACGACATGGGCGACAAGGGCTGGCAGTTCGAGTACGGCGACAGTCCCACCGGGAAGCCCATGATGATCGACAACTTCGCCGACCAGTCCCGGGCCCACCTGGTGGAGCTGATGGACCAGAACCCCAACCAGTACTGGCGCATCCAGTCGGCCGGCGGCGGCCTGTACACGATCGGCGGCGGCCGGTGCCTGAGCGCCACGACCGTCCGGCAGGACGTCGCCTCCCTCCCGTGCGACGGGCGGAAGGAGCAGACGTGGCGGCTCGTCCCGATCACCGACAACGGCAGCGAGGGCGCCCCCGGCGCACCGAAGCACAACGTCCTGTTCAAGCTCCGCTCCGCCGCGGGCAACGCCATCGAGGTCGCCGGCGGCTCCACCACTCTGGAGACCCACCTCCTCACCGGCGACCCGGCCGCCTCGACGGCCGCGTTCGTCAAGTACCAGGGCTACTACTGGTACGCCCAGTGGTACACCACCGCCACCCCGGGCACCGCCGAATCCAACGGCGGCCGCCCGTGGAAGCGCCTGTTCGTGAGGCGGCGGGTCGGGATCAGGAGCCGACCGCGGGCATCATCGACGCACAGTCGGTGAAGGCGGCCGCGTCGGTGCCGGCCTCCACGCGAGGGTTCGACGGAGGGAAGAAGATCAATGGCCGCAAGTGGCACATCGTGGTGGACGCGGGGCACGTCCTCATGGACGTGCCCCGCTGTTGGCACAGGTCGGCTGGATTACCAGTGGTCGTGGCGCTCGCAGCGCTCGTCGTGCTCGTGGCGCGTGATCTTGGTGAGGTCGGCGGCGGTGTGGCTAGTGGTGTCGCCGCCTCCGAGGGCGGTGGCGCGGTTCGTCACCTCGGCGTGGGCCTCGCAGGAGACGTCGACCGTCAGGGTGATGGGAGGGTAGTTGCTTCCGGCGGGGAGGATGTCGCCACGGGTGCAGGTGAGGATGTTCAGGGTGCAGTTCCATCCCGTGCCACTGATGCTGTCGGCGCTGAGCCCGACGGGCAGGGTGTCGTACACGGTGACCGCGGCGCCGGTGGTCGGGGCGGCCCCGACGGCGTTGCCCACGGTGATGGTGTAGGTGCCGTCCCGCCCCTGTGTGAAGTCCTCGGTGTGGGTCTTGGTGATGGTCAAGGACGGGAGCGTGTAGGAGATGATCACCTGGCCGTCGTGGTTCGCCGTCCCAAGTGTGGAAAGCGCATAGCTCGTGCCTGTACCCGTGGGGGTGGCGAAGCTGCTGCCCCCACCACCCCCGCCCCCACCCGCCGCGGTGCCCGTGTTGTTGACGGCGCCGCTGCCGCCACCCCCACCGGCGAAGTACCCGCCCCCACCGCCACCACCGGCACTGACGGCAGTGGCGGCGCAGCCGCCGTCGAAGCTGCCCCCGGTGCCACCGGTACCGACCGTGGCACCGGAGAACCCGCTCCCCGACCCGCCGTTCGTGACCGCACAGAATGGAACGGTGCCTGCGGCCCCGCCGGCACCCCCCGTACTGGTACTGGTGCTGCCGCCGCCCCCGCCCTGCCCCGGCGAAGCCCCGGGGCCGGTGGCAGTTCCTGTGGTACCGCTGGTGGCATCCGGCGTTGTCCCGCCGTTGCCTCCGTTGCCCCCCGTGGAGCCTGCTCCGGTGCCGCCGGCGGCACCGCCGCCCCCGGCGACCACCAGCAGGGAGCCGCCCGTGCTGATGCTGGAGGCCCCGCCCCCACCCGGACCTTCAAAGTGGAAACCACTGGCCGGAAAACTCCCCCCCGGGGCGCCGCCGTTGAACCCGCCGGTACCCGGCGTCCCGGTGCCGTTGCAGCCGGTGCCGCCGGTGCCGCCGACGTTGATGGTGAAGGTCGTCGGGGCGGTGGTCTGCGGAAGGGTGGTCACCACCCGCGCCCCTGCCCCACCGGCCCCTGTGACGGAACAGGGGGTGCCGGTATTGTCGGCGCCGCCCGCGCCGTCCGCGGTGATCGTCACCACCGCCGCCGCCGGAACCGTCAAGGTCTGCGGAGCGCCGGTGAAGGTGAAGGTCTGCGACGGATCAGCCTGCTGCGCCTGCACTGGCACGGCCTCCACCGGCGCGGCGGCCACCGGTGGAGCCGTGGCCGCCAGCAGCGCCATGCCGGACAGCAGCGCGCACCCCAGCGATGCCACCCCCACACCGCGCTCCCCACTTTGTCCACCCGAGTCAACCGGATCGGACACGACGACGGCGGGAACCGGGGTCGTCCCACCGTCCAGTGCCCTGTTGAACACGGCCACGGGCCACTGACGGCTGATCCGGTACCACGGCAGATCGCCCTGTCCACGAGTACGAGCACTCATCCGCGGGTTCACCTCTCCTCACAGCAAAGCGCCCCGCACCCCCCGAGCGACAAGTCACCAGCATGACAGGACACCTGATGGACAAATCATGACAAACAACAATTAGATACCCCGATCCGATCACTTCGAGGTAGCGAGGTCATGAGAAACCTCGTGTGTCGCAGCGCTGCGCGATGCACACCGGACACACCGGCGGCCTCGGCGAGGCGCTTGGTGTCGTTCCTGGCGACGTTCTCCTGCAGGAACCTGACCTGGGTGTTCAGGTGCGCCGGGATCGGGCGGGTGCGCTCGGCACGCTCCAGGCCCTCGTCGACCTCCGCCACGGGGCGTCGGTCCTTCCTTGCCCCCCGGGCAGGGACAGCGTCGTGTCGCGGGGTGGCGGCGCACGGGGTCTACGGGGTGTGCAGGCGCTCGTCGGCGGAGGCGTCGCGCTGGGATGAAGATACGGGCGGCGCCGGTAGGGGTTGGTGCTGGTCTGGCGTTCAGAAAGGCGGGTTGAACCTCCACCGAAGAGACGACACGACACCCCGTCTCTGCCACCGAGGCACCGACACTATGCCTGACCAGCGGAGACGCACCCGTCACTATCGGTTCGACAACGGCTTCCAACACGGTCTGCGGCACCACTCGACAGCCACGCTGGCGGGGACGCGGGAGCGGACGGTGGTCGTCTCCTCCGCCGGGAAGACCCTCGACGCCACTGGTTGGAAGGTCGGCCGGGTGATCGGACCGGCCAGGATGACCACGCCCCACCAGGCTTCGAACGGGCCTCGGTGGCCGGCCAGGTTCGCGTTCCGCAAGCGACCGGAGCTCCTCCACGAGGCGGTCTCCCGGCTGGCCGCTGCGCGACGGCCGTGACCCGGCGCCGGGTCCCGCTCCGGCGGGCCCGGCGTAGGCGCACCGCCGCTCGTCAGCGGACGGCCTCGCGGGCCACCAGGAACTGCCCCGGGGTCACCCCGGTGTGGCGTTTGAACACGCGGGTGAAGTGCGGCTGGTCGTAGAAGCCGACCAGCTGGGCCACCTCCGACAGCGACCGTCCCTCGGCCAGCAGCGATCGCGCCCGCCACACCCGCAGCTGGATCTGGTACGCGTGCGGCGGCATACCCATCGCCGCGGAGAACGACCGCACCAGGTGGTGCACGCTCACCCCGCTGACCTCCGCCAGTTGCCAGAGCGAGATGTCGGTCTCCGGCGCGGCGTGCAGATAGTCGCGGGCGATCCGCACCGCACCGGTCGGCCCGCCGGCGCCCTTTCCGGGGGCGACGCGGCCGTCGGTGGTCCGGCCCGCCAGTACCGAGCCGATCCGCAACAGGGCGGTCTCCCCGGCAAGTTCGGAGGCCGCGGGAACAGTGAGCGCGTCGTGCGCCTGGGCGAGGGTGCGGGCCAGCCGCCGGTCGTCCACCAGCCCGTTGCCCAGTCGGACGGCGGACTCGTGGACGCCCGCGAAACGCCGCACCGCGTCCGGGGCGAGGTACAGCACTCGGTACCGGTACCCCTCCTGGGTCGCGGCCCGTCCCGTGTGGATCTCCCCGGGCCTGATCAGGAAGGCCGAGCCGGAGGGCGCCACGTGCCTGCGGCCCGCACAGTCGAAGGCGGCCACCCCGAAGTCCACCAGCGCCAGCGCCATCCCCTCGTGGGCGTGTCGGGCGTACACGTGCCGGCGGAAGTAGGCATGGAGCAGTTCAACACCGGCCGACGGCCGCAGAAACACCGACCGGTCCGACCCGGACGCACCCGCTTCGTGTGCGTGCGTAGGCATACCGTCAGGCTACAACGCCCCGAGCTGCTGCCTCCTCCGTGCTCCGGGACCGGCCGTCGGCCACCGGCCGCCGCTCCCGCCCGGCGCCGGCCGGTCCGCCGCGGCGGAGCCGCAGGCGCAGGACCTGCACCGGAAGGTCCGCTCCGTGGGTGCCGCCACCGGGTGCGCCGTCAGTCGTGCTGGTGGCGCCGCGCACCACCCGGTCGACGTCCTTCTTGTCACCGCGCACCGCGATGCCCGCCAGGACCAGCCCGGCGCTGGGGACATCGGCGATGGTGGCCCGGTTGTCCTCGTCGTTGTTGGTGGCGAAGATCGCCTCGGGGTAGACCGCGACCACCACGTCGCGCTGCAGCGCACCTGGTGGATGGTCTTCATCCGCTCGGCGGTGGTGCTGAAGATCAGGACGGGCTGGCGAAACATCGGCAGGTACTTGACGCCGTCGCCGTCCACGTAGGGCTCGCCGGTGACGCCGTCGACGGTCGCCGCGATGCCACTGGTGGCGAAGGCGGTCACGTTGAGCTTCTGCCAGACCGCGAGGTCCTCCCGGAGCACGACGGCGATCTTGGTGTCCCAGTCGAACCTGGTGGGTGTGTTCATGGGGAGATGAACCATCCTTTCCTGATGGGTAGTCAGAGAGTCAATCGTTTCCGGGAGTCGTCAACGGGTGGTGGCCTTCTCGGGGACAACGGTGGTGCTCTCCTCGGGAGCCCTGTCACGTCCCGACCCGCCCCCGACCGTGTTCTTGTCGTCCCAGTGGTGTGCGCAGCACACGTCGCCACCGAATCTGAGACTGCCCTGAGCCGCGCCAAGCGTCTTGTACGAAATTGATCGACTGAGCCGGGTCCGGGTCCGCTTCCGGGACCTGCGATACCTGCTCGGGGCCCGGTGGTTCGCGCTGTGGAGGTGTCGGCTTCCTCGGCGGCCGAGCCTGCGCGCGCGTCGCGTGGGCGCCTTGAAGGCCGTCGTACGAGAAGTCCGGAGAGGGCCTGGCTGAGATGGAGTTCGCTTCCGGTCGCCTGCCAGGGCATGAAGCCGGGCAGTCGGAACTCTTCCGAGCTGCGGAGGACGAGGGCCACCGGGTCCACCGGGTCCGCCGTGTTCAGATGAGCTGCGAAGGATGCCTCCGATTCGGCCGCCGACCTGGTGAGGTCCGGCCCGGGCCAGCGGGGTCTCCCGGCCCGACAGCGCGTCTGAGGCCGTGTTTGAGATCTGCCGTGTCGTGCCACCACGTTGGGCCGTAGAGCGCACCTTCTCCTGGATCGTGCCCACCGACGCCTCGCCCGCGACTACGAGCAGCAGCAGCCCGCCCGCTCCGAGACCATGATCCGTTGGGCGATGATCGGCATCACGGTCCGACGGCTCACCCGCCTGGGACCAGCCATTCGATCAGGCCGACGGGCTCTTCAGCACGTGGCGTCCTGAGCCTTGCCACCGGCGTGTGGCTGCCGTCCCGAGAGCTGGGAGAGTTGGGCCATGCCCAAGAAGCGTCCGCATGCCGCGACTCTGTCCGAAATGACGGCCGCCCTGCCACCGGTCCAGTACCGGTACGGCGAAGGCGTCCCATCTCCCGCCGGCAGTGAGGAATTCGTCGATGACAAGGGCCACCGCTGGCGAAAGGTGCGAGGCCCACTCCACCGCAACCTGACCAAGCGTCTCGCGACTCAAGCAGACGCGCTGATCATCGGAGAAGGCGCCGGTGGACACTTCCGCCATGTCTCCCCAGGCGACCGACTCGCGGTCTGGCACGAGATCAAGCACAGGCTCAACACAGACGAAGCACCGAGTTATCACCCCTACGAGTTCGCCTCTGCAGACGGCCTGACCCTCCTCTACATCGAGGAAAGCTGCTGAGCCCTTACCCAGCAGGGGCAGCTGAACGGAAGGTCTCAAGCGCGGTCTCAGACCGCGCTTGAGACCTCACATGGGACGATCGGTCGGTGACTCGATTCGTGAACCGTGACCGCTCTCTTGAGGAGCTTGAGCGCGACCGCTGGTCGGTCCCGTCGGGCGGCGAAACCCGGCTGATGGCGACCGCACGCGAGCTTCGGCGAAAGCCGATCGGCGGCCTGACGGTAGAGGACATGCGGCTGCTGATCAGGCAAGACGTGGGCCTTGCCTATCTCCTGCCAATGGCGGTGGAGCTCCTCCGGGCCGACCCGCTGACGGAAGGCGACATGTACGAGGGCGATCTGCTGGCCGCCGTGCTCACCAGGAGTGCGGAGGTCTGGAGTGAGTTCCCCGAACTCGGGCGGGAGGTCCGCCTGATCGTCTCGGAACTGGCCGAGTTGCCGCCTGCCCTGAAGCGCGAGGTTGAGGGGTTCTTGGCTTGGTAGCTCGCCGCCAGCAGCTACCGTCGGCGAGGGCCGGCGGGCTGTCTACAAGGATTGCCGCACGAGCGGTCGTGGGCCGGGGCGCGTCGCAGCACGGCCACGGGTGAGCCGGCGGACCATGACACCGATCATGGCCCAGCGGATCATCGTCTCGGAGTGGGCCGGGCTGGTTTCGTAGTCCCGGGCGAGGCGCCGGTGTGCGGTGATCCACGAGAATGTGCGCTCTACCGCCCACCGCTTGGGCTGAACCTGGAATCCGCGCTGGTCAGGGGCCTTTCGGACGATCTCCAGGTCGCGGTCAAGGATCTGGGTGGTCCAGTCGACCAGGCGGCCGGCGAAGCCCTGGTCGGCCCAGACCTTCTTGACGCTGGGGTGGTCGAGCCTGGTCCAGAGCAACGGTCGCTTCGCGCCGTCGCGGTCCTGGATGCTCGCAGCGACGACGTGGACGGCCAGGAGCGGGCCGAGAGTGTCGGTGACGATGAACCTCTTGCGGCCCTTCACCTTCTTGCCCGCGTCGAAGCCCCTGGTGGCAACGGGGACCGTGTCGGCGGTGCGGATGGATTGCGAGTCGATCAGGCCCGCGCTCGGCTCCGCGTCGCGGCCGTCGGCTTCACGGACCTTGCCGTGCAGGGCGTCATGGATCCGTTCGACGGTGCCGTCGCGGTGAGCTCAACGAACGCCTCGGCAACGGGGCACGGCAGATCTCAGACTGCGTTTGAGATCTCAGCTGGCGACGTGGGCAAGCTCGGAAACCCGGTTGACCTGGGGTGAATGATGAGGGCGTGATCTCCGAGGAACGTGCCGTCGAGCTTGTCGAGTCCCTGCTGGTCAGAGAACGGCTGACATGGGCGGGGCCGGTCCCCGAGCTGGCCGTTTATCGTGTGGAGGAGCATGCGGTCGGCTGGCTCGTCTTCTGGAACTCGGCGGAGTACGCCCGTACCCGTGATCTGCGCGACAACCTGGTGGGCAGCGGCCCATACCTGGTGGACCGGCACGACGGGAGCATCCACCATGTCCCGGCCACCACGATGGCTGAGGACTGGGAGGAGCTCTACCTCCGGCAGATCAAGGGCGTCAGAATGCCCGACCCACTGGCCGCCTCTGTCCGCGCACTCGTGAACTCCGCCGGGGTCGTGGCCGCGATGAGCCACCTCCGACAGCAAGCCCCGCGCTTGAGCCTGCAGGAGGCAAGGACCTACGTCATGGCCGTCCGGGACGGAGCCGAACCATCGGAAGAGCTCGCGGACCGCACCCGGGAAGAGGAGAGCCGCCCGCCTCTGTCCATCGAAACGCTGGCTGGCCCAGTCCAGTAGCAGTCCGGTCGAGGGGCCGAGGTCCAGGTCGCTTTGCCGGCCCACGGCGGGTGAGTCGACGGACCATGATGCCGATCATCGCCCAGCGGATCATCGTCTCCGAGTGCGCCGGGCTGGTCTCGTAGTCCCGGGCCAGACGCCGGTGGGCGGTGATCCACGACAACGTGCGCTCGATCGCCCACCGCTTCGGCTGCACCTGGAATCCGCGCTGGTCAGGGTCCTTGCGGACGATCTCCAGCTCGCGACCGAGGATCTGGTCGGCCCAGTCCACCAGGCGGCCGGCGAAACCCTGGTCGGCCCAGATCTTCCGCACGCTCGGATGGTCGAGGCGGGTCCACAGCAGCGGGCGCTTCCCACCGTCGCGGTCCTGCATGTTCGCGGCGACCACGCGGACAGCCAGGAGCAGGCCGAGCGTGTCGGTCACGAGGAACCGCTTGCGGCCCTTGACCTAATGGGCGGCAGTTGGAGCCGCTGAGGAGCACTGATCACCGTTCCTCCGGCTCCTTGTGCAACTGTCTCGCCGGTAATGACTCCTTCCCGTCGCCGATCGCCGGCGTCAGCATGACGCCCTCAAAGCCACTTGCGTGAGCGCCGAGGACCTCGCCGAAGCCTCAGTGCAGGCCTTCGAGACCCACCCCGACGCCGAGATCATCACGAGTTTCCCCGGGCTCGGCCCGCTCAGCGGGGCCCGCGTCCTTGCCGAGATCGGTGACGACCGGTCCCGGTTCGCCGACGCCAGAGGGCTGAAGGCGTACGCGGGCGCGGCCCCCGTCACGAGGGCCTCGGGCAAGAACGTGGCTGTCCTGGCCCGCAGAGTCAAGAACCAGAGGCTGGCCTCAGTCGGATACATGTGGGCCTTCGCCGCCATGGCCCACTCGACCGGGGCGAGAGCCCACTACGACCGCCGGCGAGCCACAGGGGAGCGGCACACAGGCGCCCAGCGCAACCTCTTCAACCGCATGATCGGCTGTCTCCACCACTGTCTGACCCGACGTATTCCCTTCGACGAAGCCGTCGCCTTCCCAGCTCCGCCAGGGCCTCACCTGACGCTTGCTGCTTGACAGTTCTTTCGCATCGGATGTCTTCTTGCCCGCATCGAAGCCCCTTGTCTCGGCTGGGGCCGTGTCGGCGGTGCGCACGGACTGCGAGTCGATGAGCCCCGCGCTGGGTTCGACGCTGCGGCCATCGGCTTCGCGGACCTGACCGCGGAGCGCGTCGTGGAGCCGTTCCACGGTTCCGTCGTCGTGCCAACGCGTGAAGTACCAGTACACCGTGGGCCACGGCGCGAAGTCCTTCGGCAGCTGACGCCAGGCGCACCCGGTCCGCACGACATAGAAGATGGCGTCAACGATCCGCCGCCGCGGATGCTTCTCCAGCCGCCCGCCCTTCGGCCCCACCTTCGCGGGCGGCAGCAACGGCTCCACCAACGTCCACTGCTCATCCGTCAGGTCTGACGGATACCCACCCCCACCACAGTTCACATGAGGCTCAACGACCACTCCTGGCCAGCGACACGGCAGATCTCAAACACGGTCTCAAACGCCGTCTGAGGTGTACCCAGATGATCCCCCGTCAATCCCCTCGTCCGTTTTGCACTGAACAATACGTATTCGAAGCCAGTGCAGCGATCAAGCCAGTGCGTGCACATCCGGACAATCAATAAAGTCGGTCGGAATTTCATCCGTGCACAACTAGGCTCCTCGCGGTGCCGGGACAACTGTCCCGCCACAAAGGGGTCCTGACGGGCCCGGGGGAAACGTGAGAGGTTATGACCTACACGACAAATCGGACTGGATCGCCGCAGGGGCGGCGGATCCGCAAGAAACTCTCCGCTCTGATCGCACTCACCCTTGCCGCCACCGTGGCCGGCACGACCGTCGCCCAAGCCCTGCCGTCCGAGGCCGGGCCGGCGCCGCTGCCCGCCGACGTCCGCGGCAAGGTCGTCGAGGCCTGGGAGCTGGGTGGCCTCTCGACCAAGGACGCCGCCGCGAAGGCGCTGCTCGGTTCCGACGCGGACCTCACCAAGTTCCTCGGTGAGACCCTGGCCCGGGTTTCCGCCGAGGACGAGCGCTTCGCCGTTCTGAAGATGCTCAGCGACACCGGCGTCGGCGTCCGCGACGCCGCCATCAAGGCGCTGAACGGCACCGACACCGACGTCCACGCGTTCGTCACCTCGGGCTGGCAGAACCCGATGAACGACGATCGCCGGGCGGCCGTCTTCTACGTGCTGAACAACAGCGAGGCGGGTGTCAAAACGGCCGCCGCCAAGGCGCTGAACGACGGCACCCAGAAGGCCCTGGAAGACTTCCTGACCACCGGCCAGGCCAAGGCGCAGGAGGAGGACGACCGGTTCGCCGTCTTCGCCGCGCTCGGCCAGAACCCCGGGCCCGAGTACACCAGGCAGGCCCAGCGGGCGCTCGCCGGGACGGCCCAGGACGTCCGCGCGTTCCTGGAGAACGGCCAGTACCTGGCCCGGACCCGGGACCAGGAGACGCTCTCGATCACCCAGCTCGCCCAGGCGGCCAAGGAGGCCGGCCAGCGCGCCAAGACCGAGACCGAGAACGCCAAGCAGGCCGGCGCCCGCGCCGAGGACGCCGCGGGCAAGGCGAAGGAGGCCGCGCTGCGAGCCGCCGCCGAGGCCGCCGCCGCCAAGGACGACGTCAACAAGGCGGGCGAGGCGGCCAACAACGCCGCGCAGGCCGCCGAGGGCGCGGCCGCCGCCGCGGAGACGGCGATCTCCGCCTCGAACGCCGCCGTCGCCGCCGCGCGCACGGCAGCCTCGGCCGCGCAGTCGGCCGCGGCGGCCGCGGCAGCGGCCGAGCAGGCCGCCTCCAAGGCGTACCGGGCCGCCGCGTCGGCCGCGGGCAACCGGAACGAGGCCGGCGCCGCCAGCGCCGCCGCCCAGCAGGCCCGCGACGCCGCCAGGGGCGCTCGGGACGCCGCCGGCGCCGCCTCCGCGGCGGCCACCGCGAG
>NZ_JBHVWC010000071.1:0-56667 GCF_042882445.1 Kitasatospora sp. NPDC058218
GGCCGGATGTGAGGCACTTGACAAAGAGTAGTCCTGTCCTGACCTGCAAGAACGGGAAGCCCCCGCCGATCCGGCGGGGGCTTCAGCTGTTTCCTGGGGGCCTAAGTGCCTTGACCGGAGCCCGGAAGATCGTGGTACGGTCCCCGCATTGAAAGATCCCCGCACTGCAAGCGCGGGGCTCGCACAGACGACCCCGGCGAGGTTGCAGCCTCCCGGGGTCCGACACCGAAGAGGTCACTTCGATGCAGATCGAGCGTACCCCGCATGAGCGGGGCTTCGTCATTATCCCCAACGGGATCGCCCAGTCCGATGAGCTGTCGCTGACGGAAATCGGTCTCCTGGTCCGCCTGCTCTCCCAGCCGAACGGCACCTCCGAGACTGTCCGCAGCCTCACGGAGAACGTGGCCGAGGGCCAGGCCCGAGTCACGAAGGCCATGAAGGGCGTCCAGGCCGCCGGCTACGTCGTGTGCACCAAGGTGCAGAACGACCAAGGCCACTGGTCCACTCACGTGGCCGTCTACGACCGTCCGCAGACCGGGGGACCGAAGGACGAGACTCCGCAGCCCGGCAAGCGGCGGTGCCGGATCTTCGGGACTAACCCAGAGGGAAAGAACCAGGAAAAGAACCCCACCCCTACCCCTGTCGCCGAAGAGGCCGTCTTGACGGCCGAGGTCGAGGAGGGGCGGGAGGGCATCCAGCAGAACAACGAGCACCAGGACCAGGCCACGGCTGACGCCGCGGCCGTCCTGGGCCGTGTTGGCCAGATTGAGCGCCGGCTTCGCCTTGGTGTCCCGGAGATGCTTCGCCTAGCCCCGCTTGCTGCGGAGTGGGTGGCCCGTGGCGCCACCGAGGCAGAGATCCGTGACGCCCTTGTTTCCGGCCTGCCTGCCAAGGTGGCCCGGCCGGCGGCAATCGTTGAGTGGCGTCTCACGAACAAGATGCCGGCCGTCCTCGTTCCGGCCGTGCCAGTTGTCCCGCTGGTCGAGTGTGGCCAGTGCAAGGCACCTCTGCCCCGTGGCCAGGAAGCCGGAATTTGTGGCCCGTGCGCCGGGGTGGCCCCGCGCGCCACTGCATCGATCGACAGCCTTGATTGGCGCGATACCCGGAATCGTCCCGGGCTTGTGTCCCCTGCCGCTGGCGTTGCTCGCGCCCGCGCCGCCCTGGGTCTCTGACCCTTCCGAACCTGGCCTGAGAGGGGACACTCATGTCCGCTGTTGTTTCTGTTGACCTGCCCTGGTTCGCCAAGGCGACCCGGAAGGTTGGCGCGCCGGCCGCCTTTGTCGCCGCCCTGGTCATGTCCGTCCCGGGCGAAATCCACCTCGCTGAGGTAGCCGGTTGGTCTCCGGGGTACGCCCGACTGATGCCGGTTTGTGTCTCGGTCTACGCGGCGAGCGCAGCCGTCATGGCTGATGTGGCCCGCCGGTTTGATCTGCCAGGACGGAAGAGTGCCCAAATCGGAGCCATCCTTGCCTTGATCCTGGCCATCTTCGCGCAGGACATATCCCACCTGCTCCAACTTGGCTACATGGGCACGTCGGCCACTCTCGTCAAGTGTGTGAGTGCAATTCCGGGGCTGGTCGTGGCTCACCTGCTGCACATGGGCCGTGGCCCCCGTGAGACCGCCATCGAGGTGGAGGCCCCCGATGCTCCCGAGACCGACGAGGGCCGGGAGGACGGGCAACTGTCCCTGATCGACATGGAGACAGGAGAGGCGAGGCCGCGGCGAGGAAAGCGGGGCAAGCCGAAGGTGGCTCCTGAGGTAGTCGAGGCTGCTGCCGAGAAGATCCGGGCCAAGGGCGAGAAGGTCACCGGGCCGGCCTTGGCTGATGAACTTGAGCTCTCCCGCCGGTCCGGGAGCAGGTACCTCAAGGAGCTGTCCCCGACCCTCGACATAGAAACGGGCTGACAGGCCGGAAATACGAAGAGGCCCCCGCACTCACGGTGCGGGGGCTTCCTGGCGCGACACTCCTGCGGTCACGCGACGGCAAGGGGTCGAAACCGAGCCTGGGTCGAGCTTACCGAACCACGTTCATCCGGTGAGACCAACGGGCTAGGGTGCCGACATGGCCACCCTGCTTGAGACTGTGCGCCGCCTTGAAGGTGACGCCCCCAACGCCCTGCTGACCTTCGCCCTGGCCACCAAAGGGGTAGCTGAGGCGGCCGGAGTCACTGAGGCAACCGCCAGACGGCGCCTGATCGACGCCATCAACCACGGCCTCTTGGTCAAGTTGGTCGAGGACACCCCGCCCCGTCACCTGGTTCGACTGCCCGATCCAGCCGAAGGTTGGACTAATGCCTACCTGACGCCTTCCCCCTTGAGGGTCACCCAGCCGGTTGAAGTTGCAGCCAGCGACCATGAGGCCGGCGCCGCAGCAAATGGCCAGCGCCGACAGTTCGTTGCCACTCCTGAACGGCTGGAAGAGGTTCGTAGGTGGGTAAGCAACCACCGCTTCGGCTCGATCCGGGCCGCGAATGATGCGCAGAGGCCAAGGATGCGGAAGAACAGGCGGGTGCCCGGCGCCGGAGTGATCCAGGCCTGAAAATGCAGCAGGCCCCGGGGATCCATGCCCGGGGCCTGCCTACCTGCATCTACGAGAGCCTGACTCCCGCAAACTGGGTGCACCTGTCCATCCTAGAGGGTGACAGGCGGGTCACTTGCCGGGGCATATAGAACCCCCGGCAATAAAGATGTATGTGTCAAACACTCGGCTGTTCGGATGTTGCCACCGAAAGAGTGGGGCAGGTCACAGGACTTGGCCGGCACTGTCCTGGAAATGACGAAGCCCCGTCTCAAGGACGGGGCCAGTCGACCCCCGCTGACGCGGGGAGAGGCGAGGATTGCTCCTCTTGTGCCTGTCGGAGTGCGACGGGCGACCCCCGCTCGCGCGGGGAAGACGGCACAACAGCCCTCCAACCTGCCGACCAGAGGCGGTTGACCCCCGCTTGCGCGGGGAAGGGCTGCATCTGCCTTGGAGCGCAAACTCCGCATGGCTGACCCCCGCATAAGCGGGGAGTTTTGGAGTGTGCGCGAGCACACCTATGTTGCGATCCTCGGCCGCCCCGAAGGCCGGCCGCCATCATCGTTCCGGGCTTCCCCGGTTCGACGGGAACGACTCTGCCACGGCCCAGTGACAGCGTGCAAGCGCCCTGGCCAAGACCCCTCGAACGGGTGATGCGAGGCCAGTTGAAGGCCTCAGGAGCCTTGGAACGCTGGTCTACCGCCTCCAGCGCGCCGGCGCCCTCCTTCTGCCGGCCGGGAGGGCTTCAGGCACCTCACCGCGGCCTCTAATTCATTCATTCAGCACCCGTTGAGCTCCGCGGGGAGCCTTCAGGGCCCCGAATCGACTTCAGAGAGTCACTGAGAGCCCCTTGAAGGGCTCAGGAAGGCCCCGGAGGGGCCCCAGGAGGCTCTGTGAGGGCTCCGAGCCAGCTTGACAAGTCCAGTGAGGCCGTAGGCCGGTACAGGACGTCTCCAGCCCCGAAAACTTTCATACCCGTACACGGTGGAAGGAAGGCACCCCCGGTGGGTCCTGTGTGAACGTATGCATGGATTACCCCCGGGTACACAGTGGGAGTGATCACGAATGAATCAATGGGTATGACCAGCCAATTCATTCATGCGCACAGATATGTGACGTCATGTCAGCTCACGAGCCACCCAAGAGGACTAGACCACGTGGACTGGACCATCGAGATTCACTGACACGGCATCAGATACACGAGTGACGAGTCATCAGATAAGCGCTTGCTTGCCCGATACGACACCTAATGTCTGATTCACTCTCGCTCGTGTCATGCTCATGAATGTGTGTGTTATGTGTAGCTCACGCAGTGATTGAGTGCATGCAACTGGGATATCTCGTGCAAGTGGTAACGCATACGTCTCGGAATGAGCGCGCTAGCGTAACAGAATATGACTACTCTATGTAGTGTTTCATATGCTGAAGTAATCGCCGGCGATTAAGTGTCCTACTTTGGGCTATTGACATTCACGATATCTGTGATAGCGCGCACATGCGCTCTCCCCTATATGCATAGAGCGGCCTCGCCAGTGACTTACAGTGCGGGAAGTGCTACATAGAGCATTGGGTGCGATCTCGACCCAATGGGCGGACCAGTTGCCTTTCAGTGCGGGGATCTCTAACGTTCTGGGTGTCGGAAAGAGCGCAACGCAGAAAGCCCCTCCGGGAAGTACCGCCCACCGCAACAGCGGGGGACGAGGGAAACCGAGAGAACGGGCAGCGAGGCTCACCGACGGGGCGTGAAGACACCGCCCCCAAATCCACTAAGTGAATAGCGAGAACCCGCACGGAGGGGCCGCATAGGCGCCGTACGAGGGGAAGCAACGGCCCGGCAGCGACCGGATAACCGCTAACACAAGACATGAGGCATGCCCACTGAAGCGAATAGGTGGGATGAACGCTGATCGCCCGACCATATGCCACCTAGCTAGGTGGCCGGTTACGGAGCACGGGAAAGCGAGACTGCCTGATAACCGGACCTGATCACCCGGCATGGATAGATCACCGCATACACAAGCCAACACCATTGCGTCTGGCAGCGCGAAGGATGGGCGACTGATACTCGCTCTCTGGGATGACTGACCTTAAGCGTGTGAGGCATAGCGCGACAGGGAGCGCCAAAACCACCCTGTAGGACCGTGCAGGGTCACACCGGCACGGTTCGCTATGCGCCCCTAGTAGAGGCGCAGAGCTCTCAATTGCCAACCTAGGAGGATTGATGTCGGACGCGGAGACTCATGTTAAGACGCCGTGCGGCTGCATAGTGCGCGGTAACCGTCACACCTGGGACTACCACCAGTACACCGTAGAAATTCGAGGCCACTACGGCCACGTGATTCGTACTGTCGACGTCCCTGCCAATGATGCGGAACACGCTGAATCGGTGGTCCGGAATCGCAGTTACGCGGGTGGAGTGCGCGTTCATCCGGCCAGTTGGACCTATCACAGCATTGGATACGCCGTTATGCGTGGTCAGTGCTGCACAGCTTATCGGCCGTGCACTGGATGCATGAACCGCGTGCTCGATGGGATAGCCATGTCCTAAAACTTACAATGCGGGGATTTGAACGAGCCTAGTCATCCCGGACGCGGTATGTCCGGGGTGGCTAAGTCCGGTCGAGTCGACTGGCAACACACCTGCTACCGAAGGAATCGGCATGAGCACTGCGACCGTTGAGATCACCCTCTCGGAAGCTATTCACAAGTACACCAGTCAGAACTACGTCTATGCCCCGTGGAACTTCGAGCACACCGCCGAAGAGAACGGGTGGGCGTCCATTGGCATGATCTGTGACGCCATGGGGTCGCCGGTCGGTAGCAGCACCAACAGTCGTGATTACCAATACGTCACTCACACGTATGCGCTGCACGCCAGCAATGCGGAGACGATCGAACAGATCCTTGGGGAGGAGTCGGCCGGCCTGGAGTGGGCCCATGGTCCCGGGGACTGCTATGTCTTCAATGCGGATCACGCGGCAACGGTTGAAGCGGTCGAGGGTATCGAATCCAGGCTCGCGAACTACGGGATCCTCAACGAGGATCGCATGTCCGAGCTGGAGTATGAGGAAAACCACTCGGATGAGTTCGAATGCAACTCGGGGGATCCGGATTGCGGCTGTGAGGCCAACACGCATTCCTGCCGAGAGGAGTGGTGGGGCGCCATTGACAGCGGCAGGGATGACGCCACGGCCGATATCTACTGGTGCCGGTACTGCAAGGACTGGGTGGCCGTGACGGACGCCGACCGGATGGACATTGACCGTCGGATCAACGGTCGTCGCATGTGGTGGCAGTTCACCCGGGCCGACTTCTCGCCCGCCGCTGCCAAGCGGCACGAGACCGCCCAGAAGCGCTACCGGGACGAAATGCAGGAGTGGGAATCCCTGGGACAACTGGACCTCTTTGCGGCCTAATCTCCTCCCCAACGTGTGACTGGAGAATCAAATGCGCAACTTCCTTGCCCGCGTCGCCCTCCTAGGGGCGCTGGTGGGCTCATTCTTTGTCGGGTACGCGGTTAACTCCCAGCGTCCCGCTCCCGATTCGTCGGTGATTACATTCAATGACGGATTCGCCGATTCAAAGGCGGACGACTGTCACCAGGGATTCCAACCTGCCTGTGACTGGATTTCCATGAACTGAGTGACCCGCTTTGGTTGGGTCGGGCTCCGCCCGGCCTTTCCATGGTCTGTCACTCGACAGAACTTCTCTTCCACCTCATGAAAGGCACTACCATGCGTACTCTCGTCCGTCGCATTCTCGCTCGATTCGGTTACGTCAAGACAACCCCGCTTACCCAGGATGAGGCCGATCACCTCATCGACGTTGCGCATGGATATTCCGCCGCTAATGCCTTTGTTGAGGCATGGACGACGTCCGGCCTGGCTTATGAGCTGGTCGGCTATTACGACTGCACCCTTACTTGCAGTGAGGCGGAATCCATGGCCGATCTCTTCCGTGCTTTTGGTTACGAGAACACGGCCGACGACATCATTGCCAGTCACTCTGAGTCTGACGAGTGCGGCGACTCGCACCACTCGTGCGATGACTGCACAAGTGACGACGAATACAACACGGCTGCCTGATCTACCTAAAGGGATCTGACCAATGAATCTGCGGGAAAAGGTCGAAGAGATCATTGCGGGCCACAATGAGGCCCAGGCCAATTGGGAGGCCACGCTCCGAAAGGAGTTGAAGACGTATGACCCCAACAACGAAGAGCAGCCTTGCGAGGACGCGGAGATGGGACTTTATGACGAACTGTGCGGACTGAGGCACGTGGATAAGTCGGCTGACCTCGATGTGTACATAGATGAGCTGGAGGATTGGCTCAGGCGAAACAAGGCCCCGGATGTTAATCGGTAATGGCAATCATCTGGCATGAAGGGATGTTCAAATGCCCGAACTGCGGCGACTGGTGCGATGGTGGAGAACCGAACGTCCCGTGCACCTGGTGCTGCGTGCACTCGATCTGTGACGTCCCGCACGAGGAATGCGATTGCTCGGACTGTGAGAGCAACCCGTGCGAGCTAGCCGGGTGCACCTACCCGAATTGTGAATCCGTGTGACCCGCTTTGCTCTAGGCCGTCCCTCGGGACGGCCTTTTGCATGGCCTGTCAGCCGACAGGACTTCCACCTAGCCGAAAGGCAATTCAGTGAGCAACTGGACCGACACCCGGGACGGTTTCGCCCGACTCGGGGCTGAGTACACCCCCGACTACAGCGGATACGTGATTAACGTCCGTGACGAAGGTGAGGACTGGTACGTCTACGCGTGGGATGAGCGGAACGGAGTCACGGCCTACCTGGCTCGTGCTGCTACGGAGAATGCGGCCCGGGAAATTCTGGAGATCCACGCGGGTCTTCGGCACTCCGGATTCCTGTGCGAGGTGTTCGTCAGTGACGAGGTCGGGCACTGCCCGGAGGGCGCCACTGGGGTCCGGTGGACGGACTCCAAGCGGACCAGTGGGCGGGTCCGTGTGCTGCTGTGCCCACATCACGGTGGGGTGTTCGACGACTGGGCGTGGTCGCCGATCTCCCAGTACCGGGCCGAGTGGGGCATTGCTTTGGAGGAGAGCGGCATCCCCGGCGGTCGACGGGGTCCCCTCCGCGACGGCGAGTCCACATGGGTGGTCGAGGTGGACCACACCTGCCAGGCCCCCTATGTGCGGAACACCCTGCGTCGGGCGTTGGCCAAGACCGCGCCCACCTGGTCCAGTTCGGACTACGTGAGCGCGGCCCGTGCGCTTGTGAAGTCCCTCCCGGATGAGGGCCCGTGGTACCTGACGCGGGTTGAGCTCCACACCATTCGGATTGCCCTGGAGCGACGTCGGGCCCGGTACGTGCAGTGCACGGCCCCCGGCAACTGCGACGCGCACACCGTCATCACGGAGCGGATCACCGAGGCGAGCGAGCACGCGATCCGGCGCCGTCAGCAGGACCTCAGCTAGTCGCTTGCGTGACCACCAGGACCCCGGCCTCGCGGCCGGCGCCCCCTTCCCAGGGAGAGGACTGCCCTGCGGCCGGCCTCGGGATTCTGGCGGTTGCGTTGGCCACTAGACAGAGAGGAAAGCGGTCAGTGCTTGAAGAAATGATCCGGCGTGCGCTGGACGAGAACGACGGGGAGATAGCACAGGTCCCCCTCCTCCGGTACATCGGGCCCGCTGTCAGATCGGCCGACATTCGGGCCGTCGTGGATTCCATGCCGGACGTGGTCTCGTACTTCGGAGATCCCCAGGAGGGTGGGAGGTGTCCGCTCATTCACCGGCTCCTGAGAAAGTCCGACGTTTTGGAGTTCATTGCATCCAAGGGATTTCGGTACTCCGAAGACGACGGGGTTCCGAACTCGACTGAGGTTCGGTATTACCTCGCTGAGAAACCGAGGGAAGACGCTCGCCAGGAAAGGGCGGCGGTCGAGCGGAAGCGTTGGGAAGAACAGTCGGCGAAAGCTGAGGAGTCCCGCCAGCGCGCGGAGCATTACGCCCGCCATATGAAGCTGTGCCGCGAGTGGGGTAACGCGAATGGCTTCACAGTGGGAACGCGAGGGGCCATCCCCAAGGCCGTGCGCAAGGCATACAAGGAAGCGACGGGAGTAGAGCTGTGAGCATGATCAAGCGGTATTCGCAGGACGCGGACGCGGTGGAGATTCGAGCGGTCGAGGTTGCTCGAATTCAGGACCCCCGGGCCTGCCTGGTGGAGCTGTCGGAACTCTTCCGGGAATGTGGAAGGCTTGCGGCCGACTACAACGACCCGGAACGGGTGGCGCGAATGCTGGTCGAGGACGTAACAGAGACTTGGCAGGCGGAGCGCTGGAATATCCGTCACCGGGCGGAACTGGTGGCAGCGTGATGAAGATGTTGACCCGGGGAACGCAGGTTACCCAAGCACTCGCGACGCTGAAGATATCCAACACCTACGCGGATGGCGTCGAGATTGAAACCGTCGTTGACACCCTAATACCTCTGCCACTGCCCGAAGAGGGCACCGGTGAGAGGGAGGATTGGGAATACGAATACATCTTCCTTCACACCGGGACGGGAAGGAGCGGAGATGCCTGGTACACGGTCGACGTAGCCACTGCCTCCGTTCCTGAACTGAGGGGGCTTGTGTTCGAGTTCGGCGGATAGGTGCGAACGCTTTTGGTGAGGCCGGATCCCCTTCGAGGGCTCCGGCCTTTGCCATGGACGCTTGCAACTACGGAGGAAAAGCATGGCCAGGAAGGTAATCGAAAAGTTGGACTGCGACGGCTGCCTGAAGAAGGAGGGGAAGGAGGTCGACGCGGTCATGAAACTGATCATTGGCCCCGACGAATATCACTTGTGCGGACCGCACGGGGAGAAGTTCCGGGCCCTTCTCGCCGAAGCCCTCGGCACCACCACTGACACCGCGCTCAGCGCGTAAGGAGAGAACACCATGAGTCCGTTTGAGCAGATGAAGTTTGGCCCCCTCGGTGACGCGGTTGCGGCTGCCATGCCCACCAGCGAGGCCGACCCGGTGGGGGTGTGGGCGGCCTGCCTGTCCCTGTACTCAGCCGCGATCAGCCGGAACGTCCGGCTCGACAACGGCAGGCCGGTGGTCGTGTGGACGGTCCTGGCCGGCCGATCCGCCATCGGTCGCAAGGGGTACGCGCTTGGCACGGCCAAGCACGTCCTGACGCCCGTTATCGGGGGATTCCTCGGGGCCCGCACCCGAGACGGTGTCTCGTCGGGCCCGTCCCTGGTGGACATGCTCAACAAATTCGAGCTGGAGACGACCGGTCACGAGGACGGGATAGACGGTCGGGCAATGTTGGTCGAGGAGGAATGGGCGGCCGTTCTGAAGACACAGAAAAGGTGCTCCAAGTTCTCGACGCTCTTCCGAACAGCGTGGGACGGAAAGACCATTAGCAACCGTACAAAAAAGGAAGGTCTACAGGCGGTCGCTCGTCCCTTGCTGGGCTTTCACGCACATATCACGCCGGGGGAGTGGGCCAAGTACGTGAGCGCCAGCGAGGCCCTGGGCGGCTCATACAACAGGTTGCTGCCGGTCCTGGTCGAGCGGTCCAAGATGCTGCCCTACGACCACAAGGCCGGCCCCGTGGACGTCAAGGGGTTGAGGGCCGCCTTCAACTGGGCAACCCATGACGGCCGGATCATGACCTTCGACCGGGCGGCCGGCCAGAGGTACGACGAGATCCGGGCCCAGGTCGAGGACCGCATGGCCGAGCTGCCCGAGCTGCTGTCCAGCTACATGGAGCGGGCGGCCGAACAAGTCCACCGGATCGCGGCTGTCCTCACCGCGACGACGCGGAAGACGAAGATCAGCCGCAAGGCGGTAGAGGCCGCGTGGGCCTTCGTGAGCTACAGCATGGCGTCCGTCGAAAAGCTGGTACGGGAGGCTGCCGACCAGGCCGTGAAGCCCGTCAAGGGCACCGATGAGTTGGTCCGGGAAGTTCTTCAGCGGTACGAGGGGGAGGCGAACAGCACGCTCCTTCTGCGGGCCCTGGGCACGCGGGTCACTGCCGCCAGCCTCCGGGCCACGGTCGAGAAGATGGACGACGTCACGGTAGAGACGGTCAGAACGGGTGGCCGCGGGGCGCCCAGCATCGTGTACCGGCTGACCCCTCCGGAGACCTCGGCCGAGGTCCAGGAGCCGGAGGCTCCCGCCGCACCGACGGCGGTTGAGGCGGGCCCCATCTCGCGGCCGGCCAGGCGCCCGAAGAAGGCGGTCGGCTCGGTTGAACGGCCGTCCGGTAAGCCGGCGCTCCGCGTGGTCGGGTCGGCGGGCCCGGCCCCGAAGAGGGTCAAGGCCAAGACGAAGGCGGAGAAGCCAGCGGCTTCGGTGACTGCTGAGTCCAGCCCGAACCCGTTCCTCGCCCTGCTGTGAAGCACTCGCTTCGAGGGCGCCCGCAAGGGCACCTGCAATGCACTGAATGCCGGGCCGGATTCCTGAGTAAGGAGTCGGCCCGGCTTTCTTCTACCCGGTGCCTTGGGTTCAGGCTCCCGCACGGGCTGACCCGAGACCACGTCGTCTACCCAACTTGGTACGACCAGGGAAGCGGCTACGGCCCAGACCGTTTGTGCGACGAACCCAATTGCTTCTGCCAGAAGCACGAATGTGACTGCGATGTATGCGAGGGACGCCTCCGCGTCCCCTCGCTGAATGTCCTTCTCGACAGTCGAGAAGGCGAATCCCGAGAGGAATCTGAAATGACCGGCTCCGAAATGCACCTTCCCGCTACCCTCCGGAAGCACATCGTCCGAAAGTTCGAGCCCGAGACGCAGGCCGGATACGACCTGGTGACGGCCTGCAAGGCCCTGGACATGGGTAACTCGATGCACTCGACCACGGTCAAGGTGTCGAACGCCTCGCTCGGTGTCGCGCTCGACATCTGCCGGGAGTGGAAGGCCAACAGCACGAACGGGAACGAGGTTCAGACCGCAAAGACCGTGCTGACCCGTCACGAGCTGGACCACGAGCCGGAAGACCCGCGTGAGCGTCGACACGAGATCAAGTTCCCGGCCTCGCTGGCTCACTACCTGAGCGTGGAGAAGGCGCGAGGCGAGGACCCCGAGATTCTGGCCGACCTTGAGCGGTGCACCTGGGCCAAGACCAACACGCAGGGCCGAGTTCGGTACGCGACGCTGACATGGATGCTGAAGACGGCGGAGGCGTGCAGCATCCACCTGAGCGGGCCCGAGCAGCGGGCGGGGAAGAAGTTCCTCGCGGCCTACCTGCCCGCCTGGGAGGAGACCGGCCGTCTGGTCGCCAAGCACGAGAAGGCGGCTACCGTGACCGACCCGACGCCGGCTGAGGTCGACGTCATCGAGGACCAGGACCAGGACACTGGCCCGGAGTTCCCGGCCGCCGTCGAGCACGAGCACCAGGAGCAGGAGAAGGACCAGGCGGAACCGCCGGCCATTCCGCGGGGACCGGTCCCGGAGAACTTCGTCTTCATGGCCGAGCACGCCGACACCGAGACCGCTCGCGCCTGGTGGGCCCGGAAGGTTGAGCAGTGGAGCCGGTGACCCCTAGCTCGATGCCGCTGAAGCGCCCCCGGTTCATCCGGGGGCGCTTCGCGCCTTTGGTGGCACGGTGGAGAAGCGGCCTGGTATGGCACGAAGAATCGTGGGCGTCGGAGAGCACCAGCCGGCCGGTGGGCAGCCAGCTGGCGGCCGAGGGCGTCACCCTGCCGACTGCCTAACGACAAGAGGCCCCCGCCCTTGATGGGGGCGGGGGCCTCTGCTGGCTGTCAGACCTCGCCGAACTCGCCAGCCTTGACGCTAGCGACGAACGCGGCGAAGGCGTCGGCCGGAAAGACAAGTGCGGGGCCCTCCGGGTCCTTCGAGTCGCGGACGGGCATGATGCCGGCGTACCCGTCGGCCACCTCGATGCACTGGCCTCCGTTGCCGCTGTAGCTGCTCTTGCGCCACGGAGCGCCGGTCAGGTCAACCTTCATGTCGAACAGTCCCCTTCGTGCATTGCGGATCACTGTAAGTGACGCTGCCTGTGACAGCGCCTCAACCTGGAGCAAATCGTATTCCCTTGCCCACCTGGACGCGGTCGCTCGGTCGCTCTCCAGGTAGCCGCGGTGGTGTGTCTCGGTGTACCCGAGCAGAGCACCGTCAGCGAGTTCCAGGAGTGACACGGACCGCATGAAGGGGCGAAGGGCGCCCAGACTGTAAGGCGCGATCTGGACGACGTAGTTGGGGCGGGAAGCCAGCTCCTCTATGCGATCGAGCTGACCGGACAGAACCTTCGCGCCGCCAACCTGAGTGTAGAGGCAACTCTCGTCCAGGATCACGTGGATGAGAGGCGCCGGCTGGCGGTCGATCCTCGCCTGCCTGTCGAGTAGGAGCCTGAGGCGTTCGGCGGCCTGCTCGACAGTCGCGCTGCCACGTGCAACTGAGGCGTCCTCCAGAGCCTTTGCGTACTCGGGAGTCTGAAGCAGGCCAGGCACGATGCCCAGTTCAAACAGCTTGATGACCCGGGCCAGCCTCTCCTTGGCTACGTACTCCTCGTAGCCCGGAATCAGAGCGGTCCCCTTGAGGCTCCAGAACGTGATTTCGAGCGCATCGCCCGAATCTAATGCGCTGTCAGATGCACGCACCCAGTCAAGTGTGGGATGCCGGGTACCTCTTTCGAGGTTGGAGATCTGACTGTCACTCAGGCCCGTGATCTTCCCGAGGTCGATCTGTGTGAGGCCGGCCGCCTTGCGTAGCCTGCGCACTTGGGCACCGAACGCTTTGAGGGGGGAAGCCGAGGGGTCGAGCTCAGTCTCAGGCATCGTCAGACCTCCACTGGGTTGGCCATTCCACTGCGGAAACTGTCAAGTGGAAAACCCTTCCGATGGTAGGGGCCCCGGGCCACCATGGCTACACCAGGTGAGACGCCGAGAGCACAGCGCTACCTACGGAGACCCCCATGCCCAGACGTCCGAGCAAGCCCGTTTACAAGCCCCAGGTGGGTGAGGTCGTTCGCGATCTCGCCCGGCGAGGGCCCGACGGGAAGCCGGCTGAGGGCATCTACATGGACACGCTTGGACGCCTGGTCTTCCTGCGGCCGGAGAGCGGAGGCTGTGAGTGGACGACCAACCCGGACAGGGTTCAGCCGCTCGACGTGCCGCGCTTCTTGGATGTGCAGCACCCGAGTCGGCCGCGTGGGACTGACGCCGTAAGCAGCGTGGCATGAGGCCCCAACTCGGCCTTCTGGGGCCGCTGTTGTACAGCGCTACCGTCATCGGAAGCGGGCTCGCCGCCTTGGCGGTCGGGTACCCGTTGCGGCACGGCCCGCTCCTCCCCTGGCTCCTGGTGGTCGGCCTCGTCTTCGGCGCTGGCTCGATCGGAGTCCTCCCGGCCTCGGCCGGCTGGCTCCGTCGTACGGATCTGGCGGCCAGCGAGAAGGCCGGCCAGGGCGCGGACACTCTTCCTGAGAGCTCCCTCCCGGCGGGGCATCTGTGGAAGCTCGGACGGTGCGTGTCCTGCTTTGGGAAGCTCACCCTGGTTGCACCGGGGTTGTACTACCTGCGTGAGGACGGGGAGTACGTGAACATCCTGTCCTGTGCTGAGCACCATCGGCGCTTCATTCGCACGGTGCACCAGGCTGCCATGAAGGCGACCTTGGCCCCGTATGGGGAGGGCGTTGAGTGATGCGGCCCGACATCAGCCAGGAGCTAGCGGAGCTGTACAACCGCTACGGATCTCCGGACGAAGGCGGATCGCGCGGTCGACGCTTAAAGATTCGGGCCCTGCTTGATCGGCCCACTCAGGGAGAGGCCTGCTGGCTTCTCCTCGACGGCTCGGCGGCCGAGGTAACCAACGATGGCCTTGTTGAGCGCGAGATCCCGCTCAAGCGGCCAGCCTGACACAGACTCCCGCCCTTCTGCCCGTTTTGAACACGGGCGGGCAGAAGGGCGGGTTCCAGCTCCCGCCGTTGGCAATCGGGCGGGAACCCTGCCCGCTCGCTCCCCGTAGAGCGAGCGGGCAGCGGAGACACTTCCAACCCTGAAATGAGGCAGTGTGCTGAATGCCTTGCCCGAGATCCTGACTTCCCCGCCCCCTCGCCGGTTGGGGCATCAGGTCCTCGTTCAGAACTCCGACGGCGCCATTCTGCTGGAAGAGGTCACGTACAAGCCTGACGGGCTGATTCTCCCCGGAGGCAGCGCCGAGGCGAGAGAGCTGCCTCATCTTGCCGCGCGCCGGCACCTGGAGACGGAGACGGGCCTTTCATTGCCCCTCAACCGGGTTCTGGCCGTTGACTACGTGGACAGCCAGCTCCTCCCGGAGGGCATGAACTTCGTCTACTGGGGTGGGCGTGTCACCAAGGTTCAGGTGGAGCTCGTTGCCCAGCACCGACCCCCGCAGGAGATCGTAGGTCTCCACTGGATTCACGACTCCCAGCTTCCCGAGCTGATGGAGGCGGACCAGTACCGGCGGGTGAAGCAGGCCCTCGCTGCCCTCGCCCGCGGTGCTTCCCTGCCCATGCTGCTGCGGGGAGTGCCGGCCGAGTAAGTAGGGCCACCAAAGTCTCCGCCCGCAGCGGTCCAGGCACACCGGCCGGGCGGACTGGTGTCGGCCAGCCTCATCCCCCCGAGGGGCTGGCCGGCGCTCTGATCTTCATGACCATCCATCAGGCAGGCGTGACTCACGCAACGTACATGGAGGAAGCATGACTGACCTCGGTCTTCCGATCATCCCGCCGCGTCGAAGCCTCGACCTGGGGAGCGGCCTCAGCTTCGGGGCCGGACACCACTTCACGGTTGAGCCGGGTATCGACCTCTGGGACCTCGCCCGCAACGCCACCGCCCCGATCTCCGTGATCAAGCAGGTCACCAAGAGGTGTGACTTCGACTGCTCGTTCTGCTCCGAGATCTTTCAACTGCCGGATCCCTCGCTGGAGCAGTTGGAGATCATGCGGAACAACCTGAAGGGCACCCGACGGATCTTTCTGTCCGGCGGCGAACCCCTCATGCGCAAGGACTTCGGCGACATCGTCGACATGTACGCGGACGAGGGGTTCATCCTCGCTGTCCCGACGAACGCGACCCACGGGCTTCAGCACGCCAAACGGATCGCCGGCAAGATCGCCTTCGCGAACATCGGCCTGGAGGGCCCGCGCGGGATCACGAACCGGGTGCGCGGGGACTACGACAAGGTGATGCCGGGTGTCCGCGCGCTACAGGACGCGGGGATTCCCATCTCCCTGTCCGCGGTTGTCTACCGCTCCACCCTGGGAGCCCTGCCCTTCACGGTCCAGATCGCCGACGTCCTCAACGCCGGCAAGGTGAAGCTGATCATGCCGCTTCGCAAGGGCAACGCACTCAAGTTGGACGAGAACGAGTTCATCACCGACGGCGAGGCCGCTGACGCGTTCAGTCGACTCACTGAGCTGCGTACGACCTACCAGTGGAACCCCGCGATCCGGCTCACCACGTGGACGGAGGAGAACGAGGGTCACATGATCGTGGTGGAGCCGACCGGCAAGACGAACGCCTGGCCGGTGTACAACGCGAAGGACCTGTTCGAACCGATCGGCAACCTGCTGGAAGAACCGATCCAAGAGATCTGGAAGAGGTACCGCTTCAAGGAGAACCACTTCCGCAAGTACCTCGGGGCATCGATCCGTACCGCGGCGCACGCCGGGGGCGGCAGTGCGTGAATTCACCAACCTCGGTTGGCCCCAGACGCCCTATGCGGCTGGCATGCGTCCCTTCGCGAAGAAGGTGCGACTCCTCACCGGGATGAGCATCCAATGGGCCGACGAGGGCACTGGGGCCGTTCCGATCGGTGCCGCCGCCGTCTTCATCCCCGTGCACCGCACGGCCAGCCGCGACATCACTGCCGAGACCTTCCACTTTGGCTACCGAACCGTGGCCATGGACCCGGACAGTCATCGGACAGACATTCCGGCCTTCGTGGACGGCATCCTTGTACAGGGCCGCCGCGAAGCCGAGATCATCGGATGGCACTCCTTCCCCGATGACCTTCACGCCCTTCACTCCCTGCTGTCGACGCCGCATGCCGGTATCGACGCCGTAGGCGCGGCATGGGCCAACCGGGCTGAGCGGGAGCGAAGTACCGCCCTGCTGGTCGACACGGCCCGCGACACCATGCGGCTCGACAGCGCCATCAAGGCGGGCGGCCTGGACTTCGGACCCGTCCTCTGGCAGTACCGGGCGCCGGACGTTCTGCAACACGTCTACGAGGACCTGACCGCCCCGGGAGTTTTGGCCGAAGACCTGGTCTGGCACACCCAGCACATCGGGGCTGCGGCCCTGATGTCCGCCCTTGCCGTGGCACTCCTGGCCGGCCAAGAAGCCGAGCGCCTTTCCTGGGCTGAGCCGTTCGACGTTGCCCAGGCGCTCCGCCTGGCCGCGTGGGACACCATGCCCCTGGCATTCGACACAACGCCCCTCCGGGGCAACTGAGTCACGCATACGGTGGGCCCGGTAGAAGTGCCGGGCCCACCCTCGCGAGGAGCACAGTGATCACCGTCAGCAACTTGGCCAACCCTCGCCAGATGCCCCGTAAGAGGGGCCGGACGCGGGTGGCATCTCTCGACGTCGAATGGACCAAGAACTACAGGATCAAGAACGGCAACAGGCCGTTCTGCTTCTCGCTCGCAGTCCTTGACCTGCCGTCTACCGGCTCCGCAGTCGACCTTTCCCAACTTCCCTTTGCGTACACGAGCATGTACGTCGAGGACGCTGGCGAGACCGGGGAGCTCGTGACCGCCGCAGCTGGCACTGTTTCCCAGGCCTTCGAGGACGCGGACCTCATCACCGGCCACCAACTCTGTTCCGACCTAGCCGTGTTGGTCGCCAACCGGAACGAAGCCGCTCCGGCGTTGGACAGTGCCCGGACTGCATGGGCCGCACGGCGGGAACCTACCGACGGTGCCCCGAGGGTCATCGACACCCGATACGACGCCGGTCACCTGCTGAACGGCACCTCGCGTCGCCTGGTCGATGTCTGCACCGAACTCAACCTGGATGTCACCCAGCCGGAACTTCGCAGCACATCTATGACCAACCTGCACCGCCGATGGCTGGAGAAGGACGACATCGAGGCTCGTGAACGGGTCAGCGTCCTGAACCTGCGGCACTCCCTGTCCACGGCGCTTGTTGCTTCAGCAGCCGCAGGCCTCGGCAGCTGGGATGACCACGGCCTCAACGTGAACCGAATGATCGCCGCCCACGCCGACGGCGCGTGGGGCTGGCTCCAATCCCGCACCTTTCGAGACCTGTTGGGGGAATCGTGCCCATCCGAGACTGTACGGTCGTAGCCGTCGAGGGAACGGCGGCAGCCGGAAAGACGACCCTGGTCCACGCCCTCACTGCCTACTACCGCGAGCAGGGCGTCAACGTCACTGCCACGGGTGAACCCGCACGGGTGAGCCCCTTCATGGAGGAGATCGTCCTCCACGACAAGGGCGGCTTCGACCTCACTGCCGAACTCGACGCCTTCGCGGCCCAGCTCACCACCACCATGCGTGCCACACGCAATCACAGCCTGCTCATCACCGACAAGACGCCGGCCAACGTCCTCGCCTACGCCCGGCTCGTACTTGATCAAGAGGACCCGCAGGTCCGGGCCGTCCTCCGATCGGTTGAATCCCTCTGCAACACCTGGATGCCCATCGCCTACAGTGCGGTGATTCACTGCCGTGACCACTACGACCAGGAGGCCGGCGGAGACCGCTTCCGCGGCAAGGTTCTCGACCTTCAGAGCGCCACCGAGACGGCCGTCTATGAGGCGATCCAGGCCACCAAGGTGCCGATCCTCGACCTACCGCAGGGCCTCACTACACAGGCCCGAGTTGAGTGGATTGCCAAGCAGCTCCACATCAACGGCATCAACGTCCACTGAGGTGGCCTATCGTCCTCCTAAGACACACCTTCGGAGGACCTGGTGCAGCCCCAACGCCCGATCAATGACGCCATGCTCATTCTCGAACGCAACGGCCTGGTGTTGCTCGCGGAGCGGGCCGGCACTGGGTACAGCGACGGCCTGTTGAACCTGCCGAGCGGGAAGGTGGACGAAGGCGAGGACGTGATCTCGGCCGCCATCCGGGAGGCGTGGGAGGAGGTCGGCGTCCGAGTCGAGCGCGAGGCCGTTCGAATCGTTCACGTGATGCACTACCGCAACCCTGAGGGTGAGGTTCGCGTTGGCTGGTTCCTCGCGGCGTCCGAGTGGGCGGGGGAGCCGTACAACGCCGAGCCGCACAAGTGCGCTGGCATCTCCTGGCAACCGATCAACGACCTGCCTGAGAACGCACAGCCGTACAACGCGGCTGGAATCACCCGGTACCTGAAGGGCGAGCCCTTCTCCGTGGTGGGCTGGTAGGCCTGGAAATGCGAAAAGGCCCCCTCCCCGAATGGGGAGGGGGCTTCTTTGCGTTCTGGGATTAGTCAGCCTGGCCGGCGTTCTGCTCGGCCTCCATGTTCACCAGGTCGGCCTGACGGGCCGCAGCTCGATCCCACGGAGAGGTCTCGTGGAGTGCGTCCAGGGTCTTTCGGTTCTCGGTTCGCTGAGCCAGTTCACCGGCACCCAGCAGGGCCGCAGCGGCGGCCACCAGGGCCTCCCATGGAACCTGGGGGTACCAGGTCATCAGCAGCGGAACCAGGGCCGCGACGGCGGCCACGACACGCACAGCGTGCTTCGAAACGAACGAATTCATTCATCCTCCAGAGGAGTTGGGGGTTAGCGAGAGGGAGCGGTCCAGGCGTACCGCCAGGTGACCGGACCGACGATCCCGTCTGCCGGTCGGAGACCCTGCCGGGCCTGGAACTGCTTGGCGATGGAGGCCGAGGCCGGGCCGTAGTAGCCGTCCACGGCAATGCGCCATCCGCGGGCCTTCATGCGGGACTGCCAGACCTTCACGTAGGGGTCGTAGGTCGGAGCCTTGCCCGTGTACTTCAGCGGCCGGCCCGGGTAGGCCGGCACGTTGGTGCTCGCCTTCGAAGCGGTTGCAGCGGGGATGCTCCGGCCCTTGCCGTTCATCAGGTAGTCCCAAGTGGTCGGGCCCGGAATCCCGTCAGCGTTGCTCCCAGTCCAGCCCTGGGCGAGCTGGAAGGCGCGGGTGGCCTCCCGGTCTGCCTCAGTCCAACGAGGGCCGGGGCCCTCCTTGTAGAAGCGGCCACCGCCGCGCTTCACCAGGGCCTCGCCGAGCTTCGTCACATAGGAGTTGTTCGTGCCTGGGCCGAACTTGCCGGTACCCGGGAAGGTGTTGCCTGGGACAGGGGTAGGAACCGGCACGGGATCCGGATTCGGGGCCGGAGGCTCCGAGTTGGGCTGTGGCTCCTGGGCGCCGCCGGGGACGGCCGGCACGGTGATGGAGTCGCCTGGGTGGATCTGGTC
This sequence comes from Kitasatospora sp. NPDC058218, assembly GCF_042882445.1. NCBI lineage: Bacteria > Bacillati > Actinomycetota > Actinomycetes > Kitasatosporales > Streptomycetaceae > Kitasatospora > Kitasatospora sp. NPDC058218. The sequence continues at coordinate 19,856 of NZ_JBHVWC010000071.1, forward strand.
GGGGTGGTCCTTCACGCTCGGGTTGAGCGCCAGGAGAGAGGCCAGGCTGATGCCGGCCGCCGCAGCGATGGCGGTAAGGGTCTGGCCGGCTCGAACAGTCACGGTCTTGGTCGGCTTGACCGAGCCCGGGAAGGCCGGGTTCACGGCTGGACCGGACGCGGTAGCGGCGTAGGTGAAGCCCTCCCGGCCCTTCAGCCCCGGGTCTGCGGTGGTGACCCCCTCCGAGTAGGCCGGCAGGCCGTACCCGTAGACGGTGGAGCTCCGGCGCTCCCGCTTGCGGAGATAGACGCCGTTCCCCTCCGGGGATCCCGAGTCGTTCGTATTTCCTTCGACCGAGTAAATGAAGTCGGCATCGTACGAATGGATGAGACCGGTGTGAGTTCCACCGCCAGAGCCGAAAAACACCTGGGCACCGATGGCGGGATACTCGGAGAAACGGCCTCGGGACTTGAACCAGGCAACCGCGGTGAGGCAGGAAGCGGTGCGGGGAAAGAGGCTGGCTACGTTGGCCTTCATGGCCACCCAGGCACAGAAGGTGCAGCACCAGGCCTGATTCTGAGACCACTCAAGGCCCGGAACCTCCGGGCTGTACTTCTGGTAGTTGTTGTAGTGGCCGCCGCTGTATCCCTCGCGGTAGCCAACCTGACTCTTGGCGATGCTGAGAACTATCTCAACCTGACTCAAGATGCCTCCAGGGCATGCAAAAAGGGGCCGGCCACATGGCCAGCCCCTCGGGGATGAATGAAAGAATTAGAGCCCGGCGCGAAGCCGGGAGGGGTCGAGCGTCGTAATCAGCTCGACAAGTCGGCGGTTCTCCGACTCGATGCGGGTGAGCCTGTCCTTAATTTCGTTCAGGTCGTCCTGAAGTCGATCAGCCCGTGTCTTCTGGGCTTCCGCCTCGCCTCGCCAGACCTGGGCAGAATTCATCTGCCAGGACGCTCGGACCATGACGAGAGCGGCAGTAACCGAGGCCGCGGTGCCCGCGAATCCGAAGATGTCAGTGGGGGTCATTGGCCTCCTATCCGGAAATCTTCTCGACGGTCAGATTCCATGCGTTTCGCTCGTCGCTGGGACCGCCGTCAGACTGGAATCCGTTCCACCAGGCCACCAGATAAGCCGTGAAGTCGTGTCCAGCACTGAGGGTTGCCGCAAAAGAGAAGGACGTCGTTGCTGAATCGCCGTTGTTAGGTGGGTACAGGAACGCTCCCGAGGTCGCTCCCGTGGCGGTGGCAATCCATGCATGTGCCTTGGTTGGGGATGCGGCAGTGGTCCACCCGCCATAGTTCATGGTGAAGCGGTAAGTCCCGGCCTCAGGCACCTTGATGGTGCCGCCGTCAGTAGTGGCCCAGGTGCCAACGCGAGCAAGGGGGTTCGAGGTGTTCCAGTAGACGACAGTGGAACCATTCGCACCGAGGACAATCGAGTTCTGAAGGGTCACCGAGAGAACCGGATTCGCCTTGATCTTGTTGATCTGATTCTCGTGGTCAGCGGCCACCGTATACAGCGCGTTGTGAACGTCGTAAACCTGGCCGTTCATGTCTGCCGGAGAGATGACCTGTCGGGAAGTCCAGCCCTTCAGAGTGGGAAGAGTGATCAATTAAAGCTCCAGGATGGTAGTGGTGCCGAGTTCGGAACCGACGGAGTCACCCAGAATCCAGGTTGCCTTTCCGTCGGACCGTCCTGGAACTGAAATGAGAACAACTGCGGCGGAGGCAACAGTGGTGTCGAGCTGTACGGAGCCGGGCGAACCGCCGGCGCCGGGAGTGTCGGCAACCATCAGGCTGACCTGATTCACACCGAAAGTTCCGAGCTGCTGATCCCGAGCGGCAACGCCAGAAGGCCAAGCCAGGCCCGTAAGCGAGCTGGACACCGTGACGGCGGCGTACAAGTTGCGGTAGCCCGTAGAGGGCATCAGGGCCAGGGAGTTGGTGTTGGAGTACTCCCGGATGCCGACCACGGGCGTAAGTCCCACATTGGAGATGTCACCGTTGCGATAGACCAGATTCATGACGGCGGCATTGCGGGCTGGGCCCACATCCCAGATAACGGAGCTTCCTCGGGATGGCTCCCAGGGCCACACAGCGACAGCCATCAACAGACCGCTGGCGAGGGTGTATTGGGTCGGAATCGCACCCGCAGGAGTGACTAAACGGGGCGCCGGCGCGGCACCAGAGCTGACACAAATGCTGACGATGAAATCATTCGTCCTCACCGCCGGAAGCGCCAGCTCGGCGAGGGCCTGGTCCACGACCAGAGCCCGGGTGCTGGCCACGTAGGCCGGAAACTCCTTGGACGCTGGGGCGGCGCTCATCCACGCAGCCCCGTCCCAGTACAGAGGCGGCGCGGCTACCCAGGTGCTCCCGTTCCAGGCCTTCGGGGTTTGGTCGACCCAAGCACTTCCAGACCAGACCTTGAGCTGATTAGGCATACTGCACCCACACATCCCCGGGCTTCGGGCTGGACGGCGCGTTGGGGCCACTGAAGACGCGGGCGGTTCCAACGTTCGAGGCCGTCACCGATCCGGCCGAGATGACCGAGCCGTCTCCCTGAACTCGGAACACCGAAGCGGTGGTTGTCGTGGTTGCCTTCGAGTTGGTCACGTTGATGACTGCCTGGCCGCTGCCGTAGGCCGGCGCCCCGATGCAGAGTGCGGCGCGGACGCCGATGGTGTCGATCAGGAGGGCACCGCTGTTCCGCACTCGGGTGTAGTCGGTTCCGTCCGAGGTCTTCAGCTTCCAGGCACAGCCTGTGGTGTCAGGCGTGGTCGGGACGATCCAGCGAGCCCAGTCCGTACCGGCGGGGACCTGGAGGTCAGCACCCGCCAGGGGCAGGAAGTTGAGCAAGCGTTCGTTGGTGTATGCCCTGTCGGCGTGGGGGTCCGCGGCGGCCTGGTGCTGGACCAGGCGCTCGCCGGCCGTCGTCGAAACGAGTCCGACCCGTCCGGCCCCGAAGTCGACCCACAGGCGCTCAGCACCGGAGGCGGGGCCGTAGAACGAGGGAACCATGCCTCGGTTGTCGGCAACGAGCTGGAGGATCGGGGCCCCGCCGGTGTCGGTCAGATCGGTAATCTGAGCGGCGCCGGCCGACGGGCCGTCCCAGACGGTTCCGACCGCGCCAGGGATCCGGGCACCGGACACCGACTCGGCTACGTCGGCAGCAGTGCCGCCGAAGAGATTTCGTGCCAAGGGTTTTCCTCCTTACTCGCTAAAAACGTCGGACTCGTAAGTCCCGGAAAGATGAAGAGTTGAATGGGCTGGGATCCCTTGAAGAACAACCAGGGAGTCACCGGCAGGAGTGAAAAGGTTCACGGTCGTGGTCGCGTTTCCTTCCCACGTGATCCCCTTGACCTGAGACAACCATGGCTTCCCGCCGCCACCCTGGGGGTTGTCGATATAGCCGTCGAAGATCTGGGCGGTCTTGCCGTTGGCAGGCTGAGGAAGAGATGCCTGCATGTACCAGGCATTGGTGACGATGTCCGCAGGACTGGAGTTCTTCAGCTTCATGTTGAAGTGGACGGTGTTGGGTGCAATCCAGCGCCAGCGGCACACACGGTCGATGTCGGCCGGCTGGTTGTTCACGCCCCAGAGGCTCGGGGTAAAGGGCCGCGCCTTTCCCAGGTGGCGGGTCACCATGTACCCGTCGCGCCCGTTGAAAGCCTCGTACTGGGAATCACCGCCGTCAACGTCGAGGTCATACAGGAAGGAACCTCGCGGGACGAAGTCTGCGGTACTGCGAGTGTTCCAAGGAGTTGTCACAGCCCGCGGAAGGTCAAAGGAAGCTCGCGAGTAAACCGACAGGGCACCGTTGGCAGCCGGCACATCCACTTCGAGCAGGACCATTTCCCACTTCTGCCCTGGCGCCCGCTGAGGCTGTGGGGCGATGGGGGAGATGGAAGGCTGACCCTTGACGGCCACGATGTTGACGGAGCCCTTTACGACGTCGGCTCGGATTACCACGGTGTCCTTGCGGGCCTTGTCTGTCGGGTTGGGGTCGATATCGACACTGAGCGTCGCCGTGAGCTGGTAGTAGAATCCACCGACCCAGGCGTTACCGGGGTCAATGGTGATGGTGCGGCCGTTGATCACCTTCCATGCAAACGGCAGGGCCGCGGCGTCGTAGCTGCCGCTGGTGAGCTGGAAATCAACGCGATCTCCGCCCCACAGGTGGGCCATCTGCTGCCATTGAATCTGTGACACCATCTCGGTTCCACCAGAGGCATTTGCCTGGGAAAACGGGTAACTGACTTCTGCCATGGGTTACATCCTCGCTTCGAGCTTCCGGAGCTTTTCGCGAAGCTCGGATACGGTCTTGTAGAGATTCAGGGGGTCGCCGGTGCCCTGCTCGCCAATCTTCGGACGAATGGTCAGAGACTTTCCGGCGTCCTCAATCGAGATGTTGACCTCGCGAACGATGTCTACATATTCGACGCCATCAATTGCCACGGTCACCAGGTCCCCAACAAAGTAATCGCGCCCAAAGCGGATCTGCTCTGTGTCGATGGGGTAGAGCTGGAAGTTTCCGTTCTTCTCGCCCTGCTGGAGGGCGGACGCGGCAGCGTCCAGGACGGCCTTCTTGGCATTTTCGAACTCGGCATCGGTTGTGTCCGGTTTCGCCTTCATCGGCTGCCCGGTAGCCGGATCCGTCTTGAGCGGAAGGTCTCGCCGGTCAACAAACGTCTCTACCTGAAGGCCCCATTCGGCCTCGGCGTCCGTATCGATCTGCTGATAAAGGTACCGCTCGTCCCCTTCACCCTGGCACCCCACAATGGCCCGGGTAACCCGTGGTGCGGTGAGCGTCCAGACGTATTCACGGAGGTTTCCCAGATCCGGGCTGAAGCGCACGTCTCGGGAGCGGTCCCGAGGCTTGAAGATGCGAAGCTCGATCTTCTTCACGTCGGGGTTGTAGATGAAGCGGTAACCGAAATCCTTGCCCTCGGTCCACTTTTCGAATGTGGTCCCGAGAACATCGAATCGGAAGCTGTCGTTGACCTGTGCGCCGAGGTCCGCCGGCGCTGGCATCGACAGGCCGGGAATCCTGCGGTCGGGAAGTGCGGAGGATCCTAGGGAGTGCTCCAGCTCCCACCAGAGGGCCGTACTGGCCGCGCCGGCGGCCTGGCGGGTCGGTCGAGCGGTGTACTGCTGAGCAATGCTTACCGCGGGCTCGGGGAAGGCCAGGCGGCTGTAAGCCAGCTTGTTGTCACACTTCCCGCCCACGTAGAGGCTGCCGGGCCCCGTGTGCTGTTCGACGGTCCAATACTCCTGGAAGAACTCAATCTGACCGGTAAGAACCGGCTCTGAGACACCATCCTGATAGATGGCGATCCCGCCACCCTTCTGAAGAAGTTCGGCCTGGTCGGTACCACTCTTTACGAGAAGCTGCCATGTGCCCTGTTGGCAGAATCGAACGATGAAATCGAGCTTGATCCAAGTGTCAATGACGCCCACACGATTGAGGTTTCGGTCCCGGACCTCGATTCGGTAACCCATGGGCATCAGTAGCTTTCGTAGCGAGGGCGAAGGGTGAGCTTGAGCGTGGCGGCGGAACTGCCGGCCACCAGGTCGACTGAGACGGACGACTTCCCGGCCGGCACTGGCCAGAGCGCTGGGGAAGGGTCGAGCCTGGGCCAGTAGTTGGTGCCCTGGTCGTCCTTGAGGGTCTTGTATCCGGGCCGGGTGTCCACGGTGAGCGTGCGCCCGGCTGGTACGGCGTCAGGACTGCCGGAGGCGCCCGCGGCGATCCCGAAGGACTGGTTGCCGGCCGTCATCTTGAAGCCCCGGACAGGGCCCTTCAGTTCCCAGACCGGCCAGGCCTCGACGTCCCCGGAATTCACGATGGGAATTGCGTTGCTGGACAAGACGCCCTTGGTGAGCTTCAGCGGAAAGAACGCGGTGCTCGTCTTGAGGAAAGGTGACCCTCCACCGAACTGCCACTCCGCTACCTGCATATCCGGGCCGTAGAAGTACGGGTCGAAGGCCGTAAGCTGGAGTCCGTACTTCATGAACCGGAAGCCAGCGTTGTCGGTCCCTTCGTCGCCCTCCATGCCGCCCTTGTAGTAGGCGTAGAGGGTGCGGGTAAGGGAATCGCCCTCGGCGAACTTGAGGACGCAAAACCCGTTCTTCGGGTTGAGAGCAGATATCAGCCGACGCTTGAGATCCTTCAGCGTGCGCCGGTCGATGCCGTGGAGATAGACGGGAATCATGACCTGTCGAGCCGCCACACGGGAACCCCGATAGATCGAGCCGTCAAGGTTTGGGCTGTCGTCGGCGTGGAGTTCCACCGGCGGCATATCCAGCCCCGTGGCGCCGGCCTGAATGAGGATGACCGGCCATTCCCGGGTAGCAAAGGAGGTCAGGGAGATTTCCTCTCCCTGACCGTTTGAGCCTGTAATCGTCACATGGGTATGGCCCCATGCCATTGGCTGAGGGGGCAGCGGCAGCGGCGCTGGCTGCTGATCCTTGACCAGTGGCGTAATCGCCGGAATTGGCATGGGGCCTCCAAATGATTCCTACATGGCTGACATAACCTCCGCGTACTGCATTGCCCTCAGGACTGCCTGAGTGGTGTCCTCAGACCTGGCCTCGTGCACGTGAATCTCGTAGTGCTTCCCCTTGAACAGGTTCCGGGTGTCGCGGTCGTTGTAGACCCGCTCACCCCCACGGAAATTCACCAGCTCTGGACCGTGCTCGCCAACGAGCTTGAGGCCGGGGGACGCGGAGAACGTCCCGGACCAATAGCCCTGATTGCCAGCGAGGGCCTGTGGCCAGCTCGCCCCATACCGGTGGGTGGCATAATTCAGACCGGCATAGATGGACGCGAGCCCGTTTAGACGGCCCAGGCTCAGGTACGGCCCGGCATACGCGGCGAAGGTCGCCGGGATCGTCTGCATCAGGCCGGCGCTCGCGCCGATGTTGGGATTCAGTGCATTCGAGTCCCAGTTGTTCACGGCATTTGGATCACCACCGGACTCCACCTTGATTCGGTGAAGGACCAGATCCATGTAGTCCTGGGAAAGTCCCAACTCCGTAAGAACTCGCTGCACAGTCGGCCGCCAACGAGTCACCTGATCCCCAGTGGGGTCGAGCTGCCCGCCAAGCATGTCCGTGAAGTTCAGCGCTTCCTTCGGGATCCCGCCCGCGTTCACCTGGGCGTCCTTGGAGAAGTCGAAGAGACCGTCGAGATTCGGCATGGCTTCCTTGGCCGTGCTCAGCACGTCCGAGAGAACCGAACCGGCGTAGTCGCCGGGTGCATCCCAGATGTCCTTGACAGCCTTTACCATGTCGACAATCTGATTAACCTCGCCGTCGGCGACATCCCAGATTGCGTTGAAGGCGTCCTTGACGCTTCCAACCGGGTCGGTGATCAGATCCTTCGCACCACCGACTACGGCCTTCACGGACTCCCAGGCGCCACCGAGGAGGTTCTTTCCGGCCTCCTTCAGGGTGTTTACCGAGAAGGTGTCACCGAGGAACTTCCCGCCTCGCTCAACGATGTTTCCGTTGCCCTTCCAGACGTCATCCCAGAAGTAATCCCCGAGAATCGGCGCCAGGGTTCCACCGGCAATACCGGCGACCTGGCCGAGGACAGTCGGAACCCGACGGAGGAGCTTCCAGGAGTCATCCGTCACAAAGTCGAACATGCCCTTGAAACGGTCTGCGACACCGGAACCGATCCACCGGGAGGTGTTGGTCCCGACTCCCAACATTCCTGTCTGAGCATCGCCGCCAACGTCGTCCGAAGACTTGGCGAAGCTCATGACGTTGAGAGCACCAGAAGCAAAGGGCCACACGTTTTGCATTCGGATTGCGTCCCGAATGGCATCGAAGCCCAGACGGCCGGCGATGCCTCCACCCGCGTAACGGGAGAGCTGGCCCTTACGGGCCGCAGCGTTCCATCCGTGGATAAGTGAAGGCCCAAGAGTCGCGGTGACTTCCGGGCGAAGGATTGCCTCACCAGGAGAGAGAATCGCGGGAATCGAGTCAACCCCGGGCGCATAGCCCGGCAAAACACCGCCAGTCGCATACTTCTTCTTGTTGTCGGGCTTCGACGGGCCCCCAGAGCTGTTCCCTCCGGGCGCCTTCTTGGTGATGTTGTCGATCGAGTTATCGAGGTTGTTCGCGTGGGTATGGGCGGTACTCAGCGCAGAGCTGAGCTTTTCCACCTGCTCCTTGATGTCCTTCAGGCTGCGGTTATTCAGCAGACCGAGACGGCCGGCCAAACTGCCCTCGCCGGTACCCTGACCGATCTTGCCGAAGACGCTGTCAGACACGTTGTATACGGCATCGAATTCATTCTTCAGGCTCGACAGGGAGCGCTGGTTCAGGAGACCGATCCGGCCAGCAAGGGACGTCGCGCCAGTGCCCTGGCCAACCTTCTCGTGCACACGGTCAGCAGCTCCGTGGAGCTGATCGAACTCACCACGCAGGCCGGAAAGGGACCGCTGGTTGAGCAGGCCTACCCGACCGGCAATCGAGTTGGCCCCGGTGCCCTGGCCGATCTTCTCGTGGACCTGATCGGCTGCACTGTGAACCTGGGTGAACTCGGCCTTGAGGCTGTTGAGGTTCTTCCCGTCGAGCTGGCCCACAGCAAGGCTGGTGTTCTGGATCTTGTCCTTCAGGTTGTCCACCACGCCGTGTGCGGTGTCGACCTGGATTTTGAGGCCCACCAGTTTCTTGCTGTCGAGGTCACCGACCTCGCGCTGAGCGTCCTTGAGGGCGGAGACCAGGCGCTCGACGTCCTGACGGGTGTCGGTGAGCTCGGCCTGAAGCCCGGACAGGTTCACCCGATTCAGGGGCTCAAGGCCCTGCGTACGAACCTGGGTTACCTCGGTGTGGGCCGCCTGTGCGGCCCCTTCCACACTGCGAGTACCACCGGACAACTCGCTTATGATCGAGCGCAGTTGGGTGCCGTTGATGCCCTGGAGCGAGCGCCGAAGCTCGGCGGCCTGGCCGTCAGCCTCGCGAATCTGGGCCTCCAGGTCGCGGATCTCGCCCCGTACCCGTCGCTGATCCCCGGAGGTACCTCCGGACAGGTCGACACGGCGCTGACGGTAGCCAGACATGAAGCCGTCGCCAGCACTGCGAGAGGCTAGGCCGGCACGGGTCTGCCGTGCCACGCGGGTTGCTGCGCGGACTCCACGACCGGCAGCCACCACAGGGGTAGTGACCAGGGATGCGGCGGCACCAGTCAGTTTGCCAACCTTGCCCAGCAGCTTGGCGAGGGCGCCCGCGGCAATGAGTACGGGGCCCAGGACGGCAGCCAACTGGGCGGCCTTGAGTACCATGTCCCGCAGGCCCGGGTGTTCGTCTAGGAATTCGGCAGCCTTCTTAATCCAGGACGTGAACCGGGTCAGAGTGTCGATGAACTTCTCAACGGTGACCTTGAGTGTTGGGAACACGGACTTTCCGATGTCCTGGACGTCATTGAGAAGGCCACCCTCAAAATGTGTTCCGCTGTCGTCCTGGACCTTCTTGCCCATGATCTTCTGGCCAAGGCTTGAGTACTCGTACGCGCCGTCCTCGCCCTTAGAGTAGAAGAGCTGGCCGAGCTTGAACTGCGCGGCCTCCTTCATATTCTCTACTCGGCCGCTGATCGTTGCGCCACCCATGCGAGCCGCTGCACCGTTAATCTGAAGCTTCGGGTCCTGCCAGTGTGCGAGAAGCTTCTCAATAAGCTGCTCGCCCGTTACGCCGCCAGTGTGCTTCGCATCAGCCATGAACGCATAGAGCTGAGCGGAGGCCTCATTCGTCGTCGGGATCTCGCGGTCAATCCCGTTTTCCTTGTCCATCTTCTTGAAGTTTGCGATCTCGTCCTTGGTGAGGGCTCGATCACGGAAACCAAGAAGTTTGGCGATCTGTTGTCCGGGAATGCCGGTCGCACGCTCAAGCTGCTTGAGGTTCCTCAATGGGGTACGTCCCATGTCCTGGATGACTTCCAGGGCGTACATGCCGTCACTGACCATCTTCGGGTCGAGAACACCACCGTATGCGGCCGAGTCGCCGATCATCTTGACCATGTCGACGGATCGCTGAGCAACCTCCCGGGAGCCCTTCGCGTGCTCAACCGGATCGTCAGAAGAGAAGTCCTTGTTGTGAGCCGCGTTGGCCCGTGCATATCGGGTACCGTACTTGAGCATGTCGTTGACGCTGTACGGCGTCTGAATACCGTACGCGGTCATCTGCTCAAGGAGGTCGGTCACGTCCTTCAGCTCAATGCCCATGCCACGAAGGCCGGTCTGAGCCGAAATCATGGCGTCGGCGGACTTGATTCCGAAAGTCGTGGCAGCGCCGGCTGCCAGGCCGAGGGGAGCAACCAAATTGTTGGTCAGGAGATGCCCAGTCTCGCTGAGGTTGGTACCTATTCGCTCGGTACCCTCAAAAGTCTTCTTCCAACCGCTACGAATTCGGGACATGGCCGTGGTGTGCACGGTCGTCATCTCGGACATCGTGGTCCGGGCCTCGGCAAGCTGTCGCCGGAGGCCGTCCCGCATGGCGGTGGTCTGGGCAAGCTCCTCCTGAAGGGCCTGGCGCTGGGCCTGCTGCCGGATCCGGGCAGTCTCCCGGATGGCGGCCTGAGTCTCCCGCTCCAGACGGAGGCGGGTGGCCTCGATCTCCCGGTCTACCCGGGCCTCGTTCTCAAGGGCCTGCTGGCGAAGGGCGCGCTCCTCGCGCGCGGCACGAGCGGCCTCGTCCGCCATGCGGCGAACACTCGCCACCCGCTCCCGCTCGGTCTGTTGGGTCTGCCGGCTACGAGCCGTCGCAGCCTCGGTCTCCTGTTGCACGGTGGTACGGAGAGCTGCACGGGTAACAGCACTCGTCTCCTCAGCAAGGGCCTGCTTCTGCTCTTCGAGCTGGCGGGCCTCCCGGAACCGCCGCGCCGCCTCGGTGCCGTACTGCCGAGTGAGGTCGCGTTCAATCCGGGCCAGCGTCTCCGCGCTGTCCTTACCTTCAGCCTCGACAGCCGCCTTGGCCTTTCGGGCCGCCGTGGCTGCGGCCTTGGGGAGGTTCTCGAAGCCCTTCGTAGCGGCAGCCGACATCGCCTTGCCGGCCTCGGTGCCGGCCTTCTCCATCTGCCGAGTCATCTCCGCACGGAGCTTCGCCACGGACTCGTTATTGAGGCTGGTGGTGATGTCGATGTAACCGGATCCGACCTTGATCGGGCCGCGAGTAGACGGTGCCATGCGGCCTCCTGTGGGTCAGAGATTGCTCATGCGAGAGAAGAAGTCGGACAGCTCCGAGCCGTCGGCGAAGTCGGGCTCTGAAGACGCGAGTTCGGGCGAATCGTTGCCGGGACGGGGAACCGGCGCGGGAAGGGGCAGGTCGCCCGCATCCTCTGAATTGGCCTTGATGAAGAGGAAGTTGCTCAGTTCAAGCGCGTCCGAGACGCGCGCAAGCAGGTGTTCCGCGGTACCCCACTGGGTCGTCTCGTCCATGGCCGCCAGGAGGGCGGACCGGCCGGGCTTGTGCATCAGCGAGTTGATCAACACGTGCACCCGACGGAGGGAGAGCCGTCCACGCCACAGGTCCAGGAGATCGATCCCGAAGTGCTCAAGGAGGTCGGCTTCAAGCTCGTCGGGGAACTCCTGGACCACCCCGACGACTTGGATCAGTTTCCCGAGCCGGCCTGAGCCTGGTTGACGAGATCGGCGAGAACCTGGAAGTCACGGATGGTTGGCCGAGTCTTCCGGTACTCCGCCCAGGTCTCCTCACCGACGATCAGCCGGACGGCCTCCAGCTCGTCAGTGGCCTCCAGAAGATCAAGCGGCATGTCCAGCGGAGCAGGCACGACGAAAGTCACGCCCGCATGCTCGAAGGTGGTCGGCGTCTCGGCAGCCTCCGCCTTCGCAGCAGCGGTCTTCGGGGAAGCAGTCTTCTTGGCAGTAGCCATGGGAATCTCCAGCATCAAAAGGGGAAGAATGGGGGCCGGGGACTATTGCCCTCCCCGGCAGGGGCCTTCAGCTGATTAGCCGGAAACGACGGTGCAGGTCTTCGAGCTGCCCGTCTGGGTCTTGTCGGTCACGGTGTAACAGTAATCCACACCGGCGTGAGTGACCTTGATCTCCGCAGTCGTCTGAGGCTTCGGAATGGTCACATCGTAGGTGCCATCCGAATTCAGGGTGGTCTGAAGCTGGAAGGCAGTACCGGCGCCGTTCAGGAGCTTGATCGTGGCCGGGCTGGTTATGCCGGTCGCAGCCACGCGGGCATTCCACGCCGCGTTAACGCCGTCATTCGTGGCGAAGCCCGGAACGGTGACGGTCGAAGCGAATGGAGCCGGCGGGGTAACGCCGCCGCCAGTCGACTTGATGTTGTCGTTGGTGAGGACGTAGCCAAGGGAACCATTGGCGTCCAGCGCCGAAATGGTGAGCTCATACTTCTGTGCCTCGGTGCGCTGAAGGGTAATCGCGCCACGGTCGCTAATCATTGCCCGCGGAATCACACAGCGGTACAGAACGCCCTTCTGGGACCAGTCCACAACCAGGGTGATTTCCTGAAGCTCAGGGGTCGAGGAGAGGTCCAGGCGATAGGTGCCAGTCTCCTGGCCCTGGGCGTCCTTGACCGGAATCCAGGCAGCACCCCAGAAAAGCTCACTGGTGAGCTGATTGGTCTCCAGAAGGGTCGCCTTGATCTGCATACTCGCGGACTTGACGTTGTACAAAACTGGCGTGGCGGACTGCCACGCATTAACTGGGTCGGTCTCGATGGACGGCGTAATAGTGACGCCGCCCTCGTCAACATAGCCGAGAGCCTTGTAGCCGGACGGGACGGCCTTGCCGTCGCCGACATCCACGGGGAGCTGAGTGCCCCCAGGAAGGCCATTAGGGGCAGGGGCGACAAAGACGCCACCGTTGGGAGCAAATCGAATCTTCTGGGCATCGTTTGCCATAGGCACTCCTGAAGCGGGAAACAGAAAAGGCCCCGCTCAGGGGGCCTTGAGGAAATTGGGGAGGGGACTCGGAGGAATCAGTCCTCGACGAGGAAAATGGCGACTTCGCCGCCGTACATGTGCTCTCGGCTGGCCTGGTCCGGGTAGTACCGGGGACTGGAGATCTCCGCGACGTCGAGCACCAGGGCGCCGCCGGCCACCAGGCCAGGCAGCTGCTCAAGGAGGTGCTGACGGACCAGGCCTGCAATGCGCGCGGCCTCGGCTCGCTCCTGGTGGTAGACGTCGTACTCGACGTCCGCTCGATCGAGCCGATCGCGGACCAGACGGTGACCGCCGGACTTGGCGAGGAAGATGGTGGTCTCGCCGACTTCCCGGCCCACCAGGTCCCCGGTTACGGAGCCATGCGGCAGGTCGGGAAGCGAACTCAGGTACTCCCAAAGGACGTTGACGGGATCGGTCACTCGATCCTCGCCTTCGCCAAGGCTTCCTTCAAGAAGAATCGGCCCGGATGCCGGCGGCCTCGGAGGTCCCTCCACCCACGCTCCTGAAGCATGGTGTGGCGGACTTCTCGGTCAGCCTCAACAACCACCTGGCCGTACCAACCGCCCTGGTAGAGCGTGACGAGAGCGGAGATGTTCCGCTTCGAGGAGTTCCAGTTGTTCCGGGTGGCCGAGGCCCTGGGGGCCTCCTTGATCGCCAGCGCAGTGACGTCGGCCGTGTGGAGCTCCACGATCTCCTTGGCCTGGGGGAGAGACAGGATCTCGCGCTCCCAGTTCCGATCCATACGAAGGGTGAATCGAGTCATCGTCGTGCCCTCCATGCTGTGAGTCGGATGTGAGAGAGGGCGCCGGCCTGCCAGACGGCAGGCTCGCCCTGGACGTCGTAGACCTGGCCCTGCAGGACGATGCGGTCCGCGGAGTCGACAACGGCGCCGACCGGCAGGAAGACGGTCAGGGTCTCTGTGGTGGTCTCCCGCTCGGGTTCGGCCGGGTTCGTGGAGCGGTACGGCTGGACAGAGGCCCGGCCGGTCCAGACGGTGACGGCCTGGCCCCAGTTACGACGCCGGGTGTAGGCGTCGGCCACCAGCTCGGCCCGGCGGACTTCTACGGGCTCGGTGTACCGGATGGTGGCTCCTCCCAGGTCGTCAGGCGGATGGAGGAGAGGCCTCGCCGGTATCGGCGAAGGCCCGACTTCGCGGCCTCGGACAGGCCGGACGTTGCGGCGCCGGCCTGGAACTGGATCTCCAGTTCGCCAGTGCGCTCCATCACGACTCCCGGCGTCACCGCGAGCCAGCGGATCACCTCGGCACAGGCCACCGCCTTGAACGAGGCCGGAGGAGCTGACCTGTCCCAACTACCGTTGCAGTGCTCGGAAATGAGCGCCGAGACGTCCTCCAGGAGGGCCGAGACGCGAGGCTTCTCGTCGTCCGGGACGGGCCGCCCGAGACGGGCGGCCACATCCTCAACGGAGGCGTATACGGTCATTAGGGGGTCGCCTGCTCAGTGACGCTGATCTTGAGACCACGCACGAACTTCTCGCCAATCACGGTTCCCCGAACGCTGTAATCCGGGTCCTCCTTGACGGTGGCAAGACCGTACATGGTGTCCAGGCCGATGGTGTCTGCCTTGCGGTTGAAGTCGTAGTCCACCAGCATTCGGGTAGCGATGCCGTTTACATTCTGGATGGAACCGTTGACGGCACCCATCGGAATGGCCGGGCAAGCCGAAACCAGGAACAGCGCCGAGCGGTGGAAAAGGAACATTTCCAGGCCGAAGCTGTTGTGGATCACGATATCGAAACCGTAGATCCGGCCAATGGTCGCCCGACGAAGGGCATTGGTGTCACCGCTGTAATCGACCGCAACGAATTCCGGATCCTTGAGCAGAATCGCCTCAATTTCCGGGCCTGCGATCAGGTATCGTTCGGAGGCCGGGACATTCGCCAGGTTAAGCGCGAGGCGCGCGTCCACCAGCGCGGTTCGGAGATTCAGCGCGCGCTTTGAAAGGGTCGCCGCGGTGCCATCCGCTACCGGAATCGTAACGGCGACGTCGCCGCCAATCGCGTTCTTCTGACCGGCGGTCAGGCCGGACCGGGTGATGTTCGCCTTGATGAAAGCGGCGGTGGTGTCGTCGAAATACTCGGCGAAACCGCGGGTGAGCTTCGAAAGGACCTGAGAACCGAACTGGCGCAGATCAAAGGCGACCTGCTCCATGCTCAGAACGGTGGAGTTCTGGGCCAGCGTGGTGAGCTGAACCGGAAAACGGGACTCGGAGATGAAGCCAGTCGGCGCCTTGCGGTCGGCCGACGGAAGCGGCCGGTCAGACGCAGCCGCGAAAACGTTCTTGTCACCGGTAATCGGGTTGGTGATCGGCGCGGTAATGCCGCCGGCCTGAACCGGGATACCTCGGGACTCGCGGTTGACGTTGATGACGTCACCGACGCCACCAGTGAAGTTCAGCTCCGAATACCGGGCCGGCAGAGAGCCCAGGGTGAGCTGACGATCAAGCAGACCGAGAGCCGCAATGGTGACCTGCTTGGGGTCAAGATTGAAGTGGTGAGTGGTTGCCATAGGCGCTCCAAGAGGGCATGAAAAAAGCCCTCCAGCAGAAACGCTGAAGGGCTATCTCAGAAGAAGAAGGGGACTAGATGAACCGCCCGCCTGCAATCAGGTCGGCGAGTTCGTTGGGGTCCATGCTCGTGACAGTCGAACCGTTGCCCCGGTGGTAGCCGCCGCCCTGAAGGTCAGGGAACTTCGGCTCCGTGAAGGGCTTAGGCATCGACTCGATCAGGCCCTTGACCTTGTCGGCGTCGGCCTTACCGTCGTCGGCCAGGAAGCGACCGAGGTCCAGATACTCGGTCGGCACAGTCACGCCGGCCGCAGCGGCCTGGGCACGGATCTCGGCCTGAACAAGAGAAGTGCCAACCTCGGAAAGGGCGGACTGGCGGCCCTCAGCGCGAGCATCAGCTAGCGCCTTCTCCTGGTCGGTCATGTTCGCCGCCTTGAGGTCGTCCAGCTCCTTGGAAGCCGTCTTCCAACGCTGTTCGTTCTGCCGACTCAGCGCCTTCCACTTCTCGGCCTCCGCGGCCGGGTCGGCCGGCGGAGTTACCGGGGGAGTGGCCGGGTTCGGGGTCTCAGAAGCAGGAGTGATCTCAGTCTCGGGCATGGGGTATCTCCATTTCGGAACTCGCCATTTCGGCAGGTTGGTTACTTGGCTTCATGGATCTTCCGGTTCGCGTTACCGGCGTTGCCCTGTGGCGGCTTACTGGCCGCCTTCTTGGCAGCGAGGGCAGCAGGGTCCTGCTGAGGCTGTGGGCCGAGCTTCTGAACTTCGGCAGCCGCCTTGGCGTCCTCCCTCCGCATTTCGCGGAAGGATTCGATCTGGGCGGAGGAGTATCCGGCGTCGGACCACAGCTGTTCCTCGGGAACGTTGAGCTGCTTAAGCTTCAGAAGGGCGTCAATGTGCTGTGCCTCGGTCCTGTATTCCGGGTCCTTCCAGACCGTTTCCAGGGAAAAGGCATCCTTGCGCTTGTCATTCCTGATGGCGAAGCACAGGCGGATTACCCGCTCCCAGGCCTCGCCGAAGTGAAGCATTCTCTCTCGGACCTTTGCGACCAAGCCGGCCTCCGCCGAGATGATGCTCTCACCGGAAGGCGTCGAGCCGCCGTTCACCAGGAAATAGTGATGTGGGAGCCTGGATACGGAACTGAGGTGCTGGACCAGCATGCTGACCAAAGTCACGTAGTTTCCGAGATCGGCAGCAGGGAATGCCCCGAATTTGGCAGCTGGGTCCTCTGCCTGAAGGATCTTGTCCACGGCAACCCGGAACGGCTCGATCGGGTTGCCGTTAGCGTCCTCCTGGATCTCCAGACCAGTGACAAACCTCTGGGGGAAGGCAGCCATCTCGGATGCAGTCAGGGCATCCATGATCGTTTTGTTGATTGCGTCCTGAATGGGAACGCAGTTGGCAAGGTCGGAGAAGGGATCGCCGAGGATCCTGGCTCGATTGTTGAAGGCAACAACCGGAACCGTCCGGAGGGGGTTTGCGGCTAGCTTGCCCTTCTCCCAATCGGTCTCACCGAACGGCACCTCGTAGACGTATTCCTCAGTCCAGAGCGTTGCCCCCACGCGGCCCCACGAGTCCATATTGAACTCGGCCGCGGCCTCGATCTCGACCAAGGAGCCGGCCTTAAACTGGACGGCCATCCGCTCCACGGAGGCCGGGGAGATGATGGGCTCGCCAGCCTTACTGGGCCAGACCTTGGCGTAGGAAGTCCCCTGAATCATGGCGTCCAGGTGGACCGCCGTACTCAGGGCGTCCATGCTCGACCGCTGCCAAAACTCCCGGGCATCCCGGTTGGTTCCGGAATCACCAGGGAGCGAGAAGGCGTCGACATGCATTCGCTCGTTGGCCGAGTCGATGATCATGCCGCAGAAGTTGTCTCGCCACTCTGAAAAAACCTCACGAAACGCATCCTTGTAGCGCATCTGACTGAAGGCGAGCTTCTGCTGATTTCCTTCGTAGTACTCGGCGAATCGCTTCATTGGCGAGCCGGGGCCTGGCAGCTTCGAGTGAAGATATGCGAGCCACTGAACGGGGCTGGTCGGAGGACCAATCGCGGAATAACCAGTTGGGGGGACGATCATAGGGCCTCGCTAAAAGCCGACTACGCGCCTCCGCCGCAACTTGAGACGGCCGTCGGCAATAGCGTCAGCTCTGGCTTCAAATGCGAGGATGGCGCACACGGCCAGGTCGATTTTCTTCTTGGAACGGGGGCTGTCCTTGGTAATGAGGAATCCCTGTGGAACTTCGCGGGTCACGGCATTGAGAACGTGACGAGAGAGGTTTTCATCTCCGTCGTGGCGAAGGTCCTTGACCATCACAGCGGTACGAAACCGCTCAATCGCCTGGGTCATCCTCGTCGGCTTATTGGTCCAGAACTCGAAGACGTAGTCAGTTCCCCGACCATCGTTGTGTTCCAGAGCCCACCGACCGATGTTCTCTTGCCAATACGGAGGGTCGGCGTACATCCACTCAACCCGGTAAGTCGAGAAGGCCCGGGAAACGGCGGCTTCCACCGCCAGGACGTCAACTTCCCAATCCGGCTGCCGGGGATCACGAGGGTTTTCCCAGAGCCCCAGGACGAAAAGCTTCCCGTCCCGGAGGCGAACGCCGACAAGCCCTGTAGCGTCACCTCGGATACTCCCGTCAAAGCCGATTGCGATCTGATCGCCGGGCTTTATGGGATCCTCGTCGTCCTGGCAGGATTCCCATTCCGCCTTACTCATCCAGCCGTCGCTACTCTCAGCGATGGTGTTGAAGAAGAATCGGAGGTAGGTGGAATCCGGGGTCGTCCGGTCGAAGAGAATGGTTCGGGTCAGACCGGGGATGTCAGCCCAGGTGGCATCTCCGTAGGCCTCGACCAGGGCGGCCTTGACTTTCTCCTCGTCGCGAAGCTCGCCAGCCTCGATGTCGCCTTCAAGGCAGTCGTACAGCCAGAAGCCCTGACGGACCATGTCGCTCTCGTGGATCTGCTGAGCAACCGAATCTTCGTTAGGGTTGTAGGCATTGGTGGTGGAGACCCACCGAGAGCCCGCGGAAGTGGTCTTCTCGATATTCCGCTTGAGGGTCTGATAGAAGTCAGGACCCCCATTGGAGCCCACCCAGTGATGGCATTCGTCCATCAGGCAAAAGGTGGGCCGGTTACCTTCGCTGGTACGGCCGGCGGTCGCCTTCGGCCGGATCGTTCCCGGCTTCCCAGACTTGAACTGGATGACGGCCTTGCCGATGTCCAGGCCGAATTCCTTCTCGGCCGGGGACTCCGAGAGCATGCCTCGGATCATTTCCATGGTTTGATCGGTCTGGTCGAGCGCCGTAGCACCGATCTGCACCGTAGGCAGGGGCACCCGCTTAGCTACCGGGAGCCCGAAGACATCCCAGTGCGAAAATCGGCATGGCCCAATAAATTCAACAATCGCCAGGGCCGCCAGGAGCGGGGTCTTACCCCAGCCCTTGGCCCTTCGGAGGGTGCCGGCGCTGTAGCGCCAGGTCCCATCGGGGTTGATGGCGTAGAACCAGAGGACAAACCTCAGCTGCTCGGGAGTGAACTCCCAAGGCTCACCAGCCCGCTCGCCGTCCGGCTGGACGATGTACTTCTGACACCAGCGAATGACCTGATAGCCGAGAGTTTCGTTCGGAGCCGGGACCCCCGCAGGCAAATTGCCAGTCTGCAAGGGTCCACCTCTTTACGAATTCAGCAGTCGATACAGCTCCTCATCGAGGTCTGTGGGGGTCATCTCGGCCGGCGCCTGGTCGGCGTCCTGGTCCTGGTGCTCGGGCTCGATAGAGATGCGGAGGCGAGCACGGTCCTCCGTGGTCGCGCCCCACTTGGCGACGCGTTGGCGGATCTCTCCGGCAAGCTTCAAATCGCCCTGGTAGAGGCCGTCTACGAGCTTCGTAGTGATCTCCAGCTCGGCCCAGTCCGTCTCAGCCCAGCGAGCCGACTGCGGCGAGGTTGCCCACGTCTTCCAGAAGCGACGGGCACCGCTGGTAGTGATGCCGAGGCCGCGGGGGAGTTCCCGGCCGGGCTGGGCATCCGGCGTTAGCTCCTGGGCGTGAGGATGAACGTTTCTGCGGATGGCGTTGGACTTGGGCTTCGGCCCTCTGGTCATCGGAGACTCACCCGGCTCGGGTCGAGGTCGTACAGGTCGGCCAGGTCGTCAAGCTCAGCGCGCGCATCCTGGCGCCAGTCCCGCCGGCTGGCCGCTCGCGGGGGCCGCGCCGGCACTGGGCTGCACCAGGTATAGGGGCAGTCATCACAGCGACCAGTGCAGTCGGCGGACATGGCGGGCCTCCGGGGGATGAATGAAAGAAGCCCGCCCCCAGGGAGGGGACAGGCGGATTGATTCGTGTGTGCTGGACCGGATTCGAACCGGCGTTGCCTCCCTGCACGGGAGGAGTCCTAGGCCGCTGGACGACCAGCACCGTTCCCCTCCGCACCTGATCAGGGCGACGGCGGGAACCTGCGGGAGCGACCCGCATGGCAGGAGTGAGAGGGCTCGAACCTCTGCTCGCGGTGTTGGAGACCGCTGCTCTACCAGCTGAGCTACACCCCTATATCCCGTGATCCGGCACGGGCACCTCGTCTGATCGGCAGGGTTCGAACCTGCGACATCCCGGCCCCAAACCGGGCGCGCTACCAACTGCGCTACGACCAGAAGGCCGGCCGGACTTCCCGGCCGGTGCAAATCAGCGATCCTCGTTGTACGTCTTCACCTGGTGACACGGCCGACACAGGGTCCAGAGGTTGTCTGGCTCCCACGAGCCGCCTCGGGCAACCGGCACGAAGTGATCGACCTCCAGGCGCTCGCGGGCTCCGCAGCGCTGGCAACGAAAGCGGTCCCTCGCCAGAACCTTGCTCCGCCTGCTGGCCCAGTCACTCGGACGGGTCGCGTTCCGCGGGGAGACCCGATCCCATGATCGGCGGAGCTGGTGGTCCCCGCATCGCCCGTCCCGCACGGTCAGGGAGGTGCAGCCGTCTCGCAGACACACTGACTTGGCTCTGGGCACGGGCACCTCCCTGACTGGTCGTATGAGGGCCCCGGCCGGATGCTGGTCTGGCAGCCGGGGCCGTCCTCCTAGAAATCCTTGGAGTCAGATTGAAGTCTCAACAAGGAGGAGGAGTCTTTAGGTAGATGAAGTAACTCACTTACCGAGTAGTTCTAGTTTGAACTCAGAAGTGAATTCTTCCTGCTCGTTCGCTCGTTTCACTCGCTCTCTCACTAATGATGTATGTGTCAAAGGACAAGCTCATCGGGCACCTTTGACGGAAGTGAGACACAGGTCACATTGAGAGGCGGTTCGAACGCACGTTCGAGGGCTTGACACGCTTGCAGTGCGGGGTCTGGACCTGTAGCATCCGACGCGAAGGCCCCCAATTACATATGTTCAGTAAGGGACCAATGACATGGCGCAACTGCCATCCGACGCCGAAATGTCGAAGCTGTTTGCACTCGGCGTGTCGGATCGGGACATTGCTGACAAGTACGGTGTAACTACTCAGGCGGTGAGCTGGCGATGGAAGAAGCTTGGACTTCAACGTAACGCCATCATCGACGAGGTCAGTGAGCTGGTGGGCTCGGTGTGGTCGGTGGTGTCCCATCCAGGGGCGGGCAGTCATCACAAGACGAGTAAGGCCCAGTCGCTGAGGTACTACCTAAGGGTCCGCCTTGGGGACAAGGAATTGAGCGATCGAAACCTTGCGACCGCGGCCTCATTTGAGAAGACAATGCGTAGAAGAGGGCATGTCCTCGACTACAGCCGGGAAGACGGCTTCTTCTTTGTTCCGCGCACTCCGGATGATGAGGACTTCATCATCCGATGGCCAAGGGACAAGGTTCGTCCCGTAGGTGAAGAGTCGGACATCTGGCGCCTGCCTGGCGGTCTGGGCCCCAGGTCAGGGGAGCCGAGGTGAGCCAAGGAAGCCCCCGCCGAGGGGGGCGGCACCCGCGGGCGCCGGCTGCCCAACCTTGCACGTCGTAACAGGTCTCACCAGGTGTGAGACCTGTTTTGTTATGCCCCAGACATAGCTTCGTGACCTGGGCCTTCGGGTATTTCTGACCCTCCATCAGAAATAACACCTACTGCCGAGTATGTGACTAGCGTCACACTTGCAGTGCGGGGATTGTCGGTGGCGCGTGAGATAAGTTGATCCATGCCACAAGTAGTGTGGCCAATTTAGGAGGCGGCATGACCCTCACCGTTCGCCCATCTCTGCCGGCAGTTTTGCCGCGCCGGGAACTGGTTGCGGCGGAGATTGAGGCGAGCAAGACCGTTTCTACACGGGTAGTTCGTTCGGACTCGCTGCTGATTATCCATCATGAGGCTTGCCCCGTTGGGGAGTACTGGGACATCTGCTATGGAAACGACCTTACGGACGCTGAGATTCTGGAGTTCATCGACCTGGAGAACGAGGTCCTGGCGCGCATCAGTGCTCGCCTTCGGGACATCGAGGTCGAACGCCAGGAAAATGACTGGCCGCACCCTTACTTCCCCGACAGCCCCCGTCATACATACGTTCGACTTTGCCCGAAGGTGGTGGTCGCTTGACCAACGTAGAAAGCATGCCCCGAAGCGTCAGCCAGACTGAGCAGTATGAGAAGTGTGGCTGGCGCTTTTGGTTGCAGCGGGTAGAACGTGTGACCCCCCTGCCGGCGGCCTGGAGTCACCACGGAACGGCCTTCCATGCCGCCGCTGAGGCCGTCGAGCGATCAGGCCGGCAGATGGGGGCAGAGGAGGCTGTCCAGCTTTTCAGCGACGAGTACAGCACTCTCATCAACAAGGGTCTGGATCAAGAGCCGAACATGGACCGCTGGCTCGCGGCCGGTATCTCTGGCGGTGACGACATTGAGCGTCGATACGTGCTGGGTCAAGAACAGACGGCTCGGTACGTCGAGTGGGCCCAGGAGCACCAGCCGGACATCTGGAGGACGGCCGAGGACAAGGAGGCTCTGGAGCTGTACTTCAAGGTTGAGCTGGGTGGGGTCCTGGTCCGCGGGTACATAGACCAGCTCGTCACTGAGGCCAGCTCGGTACGAGTCCGGGACCTCAAGACCGGCAGCATGAAGAGCAAGTTCCAGCTGGAGACCTACAAGGTTGCCGTCGAGCTGGCACACGGCGTGACCGTGAACCGGGGTGACTGGTATCTGGCGAAGAACGGGGGCCTGTCCAGGGCGGTCAACCTGACTGCCGTGACGGCCGACCAGGTGGGCGAGCGGTACGCCGCGATGGACGCCGGCGTCAAGGCAGGTCGCTTCGAGCCCAGGCCTGGTTTCTTGTGTCGGTTCTGTGACATGAAGCATGCGTGCTCTTTTTCATCCGCATGAACTTGATGTGCGGGGATTTTTGACCTAGTCTGAGAAGAGGGAAGGCGCCCGCCAAGTGCGGGCTTATTTTCCGCTCATGAACTTACAGTGCGGGGATTTGGGGAACCGGATCCCCGCACCTTATCCGGGGAGGTGTTGTTGTATTCACTCACTCAGTCGGTCACCGTGAAAGGTGCGGCCGGCGAGCCCTTGCCATCGCCCTTTCGTGGACTGGCTAAGCATGAAGTCGACTTTCGACGAGGGGAGTTCAGCCTCGTAGCGGCTGGCCCGGGAACCGGAAAGTCCCTCTTTGCCGCCAACCTGGCCATGTACGGCAATCTCCCCTGCCTCTACTTCTCGGCCGACTCGAATGCAGCCACACAGCTCTCCAGGGCAACCGCCATCATCACTGGCAACGATGTGAGGGTCATCAAGCGCAAGCTTGTTGAGGGTGACTTCGAGGAGTACACCCCCGCCCTCGGGAAGCGGTGGTGGGTGCGCTTCAACTACGAGGCACGACCGTCGCAGCGGGACATTGAAACCGACCTGGCATGCTATTTCGAGGTGTTCGGTTGCTTCCCCCACCTGATCGTGGTTGACAACGTGACCAATGTCGATGCTGGCGTTGTGGGCGATGCTGAGAGTTTCACCTTCAGCCTCGAAGGCCTATGTGAGTACCTGTCAGAGATGGCCCGGGAAACACATGCTCACGTTCTTGGCCTGCATCACGTTGTTGGCGAGTACTCCGACGGCCTGAAGCCCATCCCTCTCTCTGGCGTGAAGGGGAAGATCGGGCGGGTTCCCTCTCTGATCCTGACCATCTTCAAGGAGATCGACGGCATGGACGGAAGGGTGCTCCATGTGTCTCCCGTGAAGAATCGTGAAGGATTTGAGGACTCTTCCGGAGAGACCTTCTCGTCGTACGACTTTGACCGCGCCAATATGCGGCTGTCGGATGTCCTCGCCGAGTTCTAGTCCGCATCGTGACAGAAACAACAGACTTGCAGTGCGGGGATTGCTGATCTATGGTTGAGCTCAGGAGGAAGACGCAATGGCAAAGTTCTTCGGAAACGGCTACACCATAGAGCCGGAAATCGTTTCCACTCTCCTTCGGGAGAATCCTTCGATCCCTGAAAGTGAGATCGAGGAGAACGGCGGCGGCCTGGTTGCCATCGTCCTTAAGATCCATGACAAGCGCCGCATCAACCTTTGGCGACTTGCCCGTGACCTAGTACGAGTGTCCGGCACTGGTATCGAGTTGGCCGTGATCTCAGCCCCGCTCAAGGGCGAACAGGCATGGCAGGTGGTGAAGCTCGGCCACCTTCGGGAGCTGGCCCAGGGCCTTTACGACATGAAGGTTCAGCTGCGGTTGGAACAGACACTGAGGGTGCATGCCTGAGCCGCGGGCCGGCTACCGGACCTGCAAGAAGTGCCATAAGAACCGGGCACTGAAGTTCTTCACCCCCCAGGGCAAGACCTGCTCCACCTGCCGTAAGACCACTCGAAGCACGGCCTCGCGGAACGCCAGAATCCAGGCAACCTACGGGCTCACCGCCGAGGACTACCAGGCTCTTTTTGAGGCCCAGGACGGCGCGTGCGCCATCTGCCGAGAGACCCGACGCGGGAACCTTGCTGTGGATCACTGCCATAAGACCGAGGCCATTCGGGGCCTGCTGTGTCAGAGGTGCAACGGGCAATTGTTGGCCCGTGGGGCGCGGGACCGCCCTGAGGTTTTGCGGCGAGCCGCTAACTACCTCGAAAACTATCCGGCCTGGGAAGTGCTCGGGCCAAGGTACACATTCGACAAGGACTGAACCATGTCTAAGGGCATTCAGTTTGATTTCCGGAAGTGGCGCGGGGAACACGAGACCGCAAACGGCTCGTACCGCCGGTACGACTTCCCCGTGACGATTCGGAAGGTCGGGGATGACCCTAAGCCCGAAGCCGCCGATCAGTGAGGTTCTGAGGCACTACTACGGGATTCAACTTCGTGAGCGTGGAGGGTGGCAGAAGATCCTCTGCCCCCTCCACCCTGAGGAGAACCCGAGTGCATCGGCAAATACCGAAAAACAGCGTTGGTCGTGCTTCGTTTGTGATGTGACAGAGGACAGCTACGACGTAATCCAGAGAGAGAAGGGCTGTGGCTTCCGAGAGGCCCAAGAGTTCGCACGTGAGCGGTTCGGTGGAGGCGGCGAGGAGCTACTTTGGCCAGTACGCCGGCAGCCCGGCCGAGGCCTACATGGCCGCCCGCGGTTTGGGGCCGGCGGCGACGAAGTACGGGATCGGCTACGTCGGTTCGGCTCTCATTGGTCATGAGCGCATGACCGGCATGCTTGCGATCCCTTACCGGCGGCCGGCGGGAGGAGAACACGGCGTTGCAACCGTTCGCTACCGCTGCATACGCGACGAGTGTGTGAAGGATGAGCAGGGGGAGTACCTGGCGCCGACTCGCAGGGAGAAGCACGAGGGGCATGGCAAGTACCAGTCCCTTCCGGGTGATCACCCCCGGCTCTACAACACGCCGGCGCTGATCGTTCCAAGCCCGCACATCGCCCTCTCGGAGGGCGAGTTCGACACCCAGGCGTCCGAGTTGGCCGGTGTTCCATGTGTTGCGACACAGGGAACCTCCGCCTGGCGCCCGCACTTCGATCCAGCGTTCGCCGGCTATGAAGTCGTTTTCATCATTGCGGACGACGACGAAGCTGGGATGAAGGCAGCCGACAAGCGGGCTGCGGAGATGCCGAACGGCAAGGTGATCAACCTCGGCGGCGGACACGATATTAATTCATTCACCTACACCCACGGGGCTGACGAGTACCGAAAGAGGTTGGGACTGTGAAACTGCGTTTCAGGGTGGGGGATCGGGTTATCGTGGCGAGCCCGATTGACGGAGAGCTCAGTCCAGCGGCCCGGCTATACGCCAATCGACTCGGTTTCATCACAGGTGTGAACGGAACCTACGTCCCCTACCCCTACAAGGTCCAGTTTCCCGACGGTGGAGAACTTGCCTTTTCCCAAGACGAGTTGACGCGCGAAAGCGAGGCCCTGTTGGCAAATGCCGATCTTTCTTTTGCCCCAAAACTTACAATGCGGGGATCAGATGCGGTGAACCACCCGGGTCACTACACCTGGCTCCCCAACGGCCTGGAGGTCATCGACATCACTGCACACTTCAACTTCGTGCGCGGGAATGCTCTCAAGTACCTCATGCGGGCTGACTTCAAGGGCCGAACCGTTGAGGACCTAAAGAAGGCCCGCTGGTACATCGACTACGAGATCGGTCAGTTGGAGGCCCAGCAGTGAGGCGAATTCAGTTTGGGGACATTGACTTTGCCAAGCCGTTCTACTTCGAGGTCCAGACTTTCGGCGGCCGGTTCATCGGCATCGACCTGGTTTATGAGGGCCCGAGTCCGAACCGAGTCTCCGTGAACATTTCTGCCCGGGAAGCCCGGTGCATCCGTCGTGCGCTGAAGCGCGTCGCACACCAGATAGAGGAGACGGCTTGAAGCGGATCGTCGTCATCAGTGACACCCAGCTTCCGTACGAGGACAAGCGGGCCCTGCGAAACGTCATCGCGTTCATCGGCGAGTACCAGCCGGACGAGGTGATCCAGATCGGTGACCTGGTGGACTACCCGGCCCCGTCCCGTTGGTCCGTCGGCTCGAAAGCCGAGTTTGAGGGCAACGTGATTCGGGACAGCGAGTACGCGAAGAAGGCGTTCCTCTCGCCGCTCCGCGACGTCTACGCGGGCCGCGTGAAGGTACTCGAAGGCAACCACGACGAACGACCGCGGAAGTACCTCGCCAGCCGGGCGCCGGCGCTCGCTGCGGAGGATCAGTTCTACAAGTTCGAGAACCTGTTGGACTTTCGGGCCTACGAGGTTGAGAAGGCAGAGCCCTACTACGGCTTTGCCCCGGGCTGGGTCGCCATCCACGGGCACGAGTCCCCGGGCCTCAACCAGGTGCCGGGTGCCACCGCCCGCATGAAGGCCGTCAAGGCCGGCGTGAGCGTGGTCATGGGTCACACTCACCGGCTCGCCATCTCGCCTCACACCACAGGTCACAACGGCAAGCTGCGGACGATCTATGGCTTTGAAGTCGGTCACCTCATGGACGTTCGTCAGGCTGGTTACCTCAAGAACGGTCCAGCCAACTGGCAGAAGGGTTTCGGCCTCTTCTACGCAGGCAAGTACGGCGCAACACCCCATGCAATCCCAGTCGAGGATGACGGCTCATTCGTGGTCGAGGGGAAGCGGTTCGGAGAAATCAAGCGCGTGAGCGGCAAGTTCGCTCCCAAGAAGGAGGCCGCATAGTGGATGAGCTGGACTGGAAGCGAATCGATGAGATCGCGCTGAAGGTTGCCAAGGAGATGGCCCTCAAGTGGCCCATCGTTGAGGCCGATGACGTGCGACAGGAAATTATGCTGCATGTTGTCGAGCAGGCGGCCCTTGTAGCCAAGAAGGCCGACGACGAGGAATTCATTCGACGCCTAGCTTGGCGAGTTGCGAAGGCCCACGCGTCTAAGGAGCAGAACTACCGGGACCTGGTCGATGACCAGTACTACTACACCCCCGACGAGGTACGAAACACCCTCCGCTCCTTTATTTACACGGATGACGAGGTCTCCAGCATGCTGGGAAAGAAGGATGACCTCTCGAAGTGCCGAATCTCGGACAACATCACCTCAGCTCGACTTGACGCGAGCGCCGGCCTCAAGAAGCTCACGGACCAGTACCGCGAGGTTCTAATGCGGCTCTACATCTACGGGCTGCCTGCCCGAAGCGATGGTGAACTCCGAACCGGATATCGAGCCGTTGATGCCCTCGCAATTGCTATGAACTCGCACATCCGAACGGGGCGGTGATTGTGATCGAGACTCGGAAGCTATACAAGCGGCGAGTCAGTGAAACTCGCGAAGTCGAGATCGAAGTTACCTACGACGACTCGGTGAACAGCAACACCTATGTCAGCATCAGCAACGGCGCGGGAGCGGCTGAATTCGTCCTTGCCCTTCCTGACCTTCGAGCCCTGAGCGAGATGCTTACCGATGCTCAGGGCGTCTTTCCACCCTTCTGACAGAGAGACACTGCATGACCTTCAAGACTGAGACCGCTCGGACCGTCTATGAACGCACTTACCGTCGTGAGAAGCCGAACGGTGAACTGGAGACCTGGCCCGAGACCGTAGAGCGGGCGGTGACCGGAAACCTCAACCTGGTCGATGACCGGTACATTGAACCAGGCGAGCGTGAGAGCCTGACCGCCCTCATCCAGGGGTTTCGGGTGATGCCTGCCGGCCGGCACCTGAAGTCCTCTGGGGTGAACGACTTCGCACTCAACAACTGCTGGGCCGCGGGTTGGAGTCCGGAGAAGCCGGAGGAGCATTTCACCTTCACCCTCCTTCGCCTGGCCGAGGGAGGCGGCGTAGGAGCGAACTACTCAAATCGCTACCTCCACGACTTCCCGACCGTCGAGAACGCACTCAAGGTGCACGTCGTTTGCGATCCGGCCCACCCGGATTACCTGGACATGGTTGAGGCCGGGCTGATCTCCACTGAGTACGCCCACACCTGGGCCGGCGCCTACAGCGTCGAGGACTCCCGGGAGGGTTGGGCCGAGGCCCTGGGCGATTTGATCCGCACCGCCCACCGTGATGACGTAGTGCACCAGGACCGCGTGTACGACGTGACCCGAGTCCGCCACAAGGGCGCCGCGCTCCGCTCCTTCGGCGGCACGGCCTCTGGCCCTGCACCGTTCGCCGAGATGTTGGCTGAGGTCGGCAGGATCCTGGCGGACGCTGCCGGCTGGCCGCTCTCCGGCATGGACGCGATGAGCATCGACCACGAGATTGCTCGGTGCATCGTCTCGGGTGGTGTCCGTCGCTCTGCTCGGATGGCGATCATGCATTGGGAGGATTCTCAGATCGAGATGTTCCTCTCCTGCAAGGCCGACATGACTCGGCACTGGACCACGAACATCTCCGTTGAGGTGGACGAACGCTTCATCGAGCAGGCGGAGGCCGGAAACTCCAAGGCGGCCCTGGTCCTCGACCAGCTTGCCGCGGGCGCTCGCGGCAACGGGGAACCGGGCTTCTGGAACTCGGACTTGACCGCCGTCGGCGAGGTGGACGGCACCTACACCACCAATCCATGCGGTGAGGCCACGCTTACCGCATGGGAGCCCTGCAACCTGGGCTCGATCAACCTCGCCGAGTTCGTGGACCGGTACGGCTTCATCGACTTCGATGGACTCCACCAGGCGCACAGGCTTCTTACGCGCTACCTGATCCGGGCAACGTGCGCCCCGGTCGCCGACCCGAAGTCAGCTGAGGCCATCGCGCGGTACCGCCGGATCGGAGTGGGCCACCTAGGATTCGCTGATTTCCTCGCAAAGCAGGGCATTCTTTACACAGAGGCCGAAGACGACGCGACCGTGCGAAGTGCGCTCGCCCTTATGGCCGACTGGGTGGACGATGCTGCCGCCGAGTACGCGAACGCCATGCGAATTCCGCGGCCGATCAAGTCCCGAGTCATCGCCCCGACCGGAAGCATCTCCAAGGTGGCCGGCGCCTCCGGCGAGGGCATTCACCTCCCCTTCGCCCTGTACTTCAACCGCCGTATCCGGTTCTCGCTCCTGGAGCCGGAGGAGGTCCGGAAGGTCGAGGAGTACCGCCAGGCCGGCTACCACGTTGAGCCGTGCATCTACGCGGCGAACACCGCCGTGGTCGTCATCCCCACCCGGGATGCCCTGATCAGTGAGGTGCTGGACCCGTCCAGCGTTCAGCACGCCGGCCAGGTGAGTCTTGAGGAGATGCTGAGCGTCCAGCGGCTCTACCAGGAACTGTGGGCCGACCAGGCGGTGAGCTACACAGCCTCGGTGGACCCTGAGCGGTACACCGTCGAAGACGTGAGGCGGGTTCTACTCGACTTCATGCCGGACCTCAAGGGCAGCACCATCTTCCCGGAGCTGTCGCGGGCCCAGGCCCCGTACGAACGCATCACCCGCGAGGAGTATGAGAAGGAGGCAACACGTCTAGGTATTTCGAGTTCTGACACCTCGTATGACGAGGCCTGCGCAAACGGGGCCTGCCCAGTGTAGGCAAGTCACCCAAAAGAACTTGCAGTGCGGGGATTTCTCCGCCATGATGAAAACAGAGGAAGAGAACGCCAATGTCCTCCTACCCGGACCCCTTTGACGAGACCTCCCCGTGGGATGAGCCGCAGCCGGCACCCACCAACGACATGAACCCAACCGCCCCGGAGGCGCCTGTGACCACTCCTGCCAGCACCACCCCAACTTCCGCCCCGTTCAAGATCGGCTTCACTCTCAAGGCGGCTGCCGGCTATGACGCTGAGTGGCTTACTCCTGCGGTTTGGGGTCACTCGGCCGAAGAGACCGCAAAGCGCGGCGCCGAGCTTCTAACTGCAATGAAGAATGAGGGCCTGATCGACCTCACGGCGAAGGCCGCGGACTACGCCCGAGGGCAGTACAAGGGTGGTGGTGGCGGCAATACGGCCCCAAAGCGGTTCGAGAATGGGCGGGTGACTGCCAAGGCGGCGCCGTCCGGTCTGGGTGACGACGACTGCCCGCACGGTCGGAAGCTGGTTGATAAGGGCTCGTGGTCCGCGATGTTCTGCCAGGCCCAGAACAAGGGCGACCAGTGTGAACCGCTGTGGAAGCAGAAGGACGGAACTTTCAAGGCCAAGTAAGGGTATTTATTTTGCCCTCAAACTTACAATGCGGGGGTCGGGCTCCGGCCCGACCCCCTATCAGCCAGGAGAGTTATGGAACTTCGTTCCGATATGCAGGCCAGCCTGATCAAGCATGCTGCCGAAGACGGTGACGTGACTTGCGCAGCCAGAGTCTCCACCCTTGGTGGAGAGGCACGCTACGAGACATCTGATGATGGCGCCGGCCTAATCAACTACCTCATGCGGGATCGACACGGCAGCCCTTTTGAGCACACCAGCTTCACGTTCTACGTTGAGGCCCCAATCTTCGTGGCGCGTGAATTCATGCGTCATAGGGCCGGATGGTCGTACAACGAGGAGAGCGGGCGCTACAAGGAGCTTCAGCCCGTCTTTTACGTGCCGGATGACCATCGCAAGCTCGTTCAGGTGGGTAAGCCTGGTCGCTACGAATTTGAGGACGGTACCGAGCTTCAGCGCACTGCGCTGAGTCGCGACCTCTACTCGGCCTACTCCTGGGCCTCTGAGCACTACCGGTCGCTCCTGAGTCGCGGTATTGCGCGAGAAGTCGCCCGAATAGTGCTTCCAGTGGGCCTCTACACCTCGTTCTATGCAACTTGCAACGCACGAAGCCTGATGCACTTCCTGAGCCTTCGGACGAAGAACTCTTCGGCCAAGGTCCCCTCTTTTCCACAGCGAGAAATTGAGATGGTCGCTGAGTCGATGGAAGAGCAATTTAAGAAGCTCATGCCGGTGACCTACGCCGCATTCAACACACACGGAAGGATCGCCCCGTGAAACTCCTTGGCCCCTTCGTGGCCCTGGTCGCCGTCCTCGGGATCCTCGTTGGATCCCTCTGGATCTGGGCATCGGCCCCTTGCGAGCTGTGGTCCTGGTCCCGGACAGGCGACATGCCGGCCCGATGCCTTAATGAGCTTCGATGAGTCGGCTCATGCACTTTTACGTTGAGGGCTGGGAAAACGGGGGCGTGGAACTAACTCACGGCCCTTGCAAGGAGCCGGTGGCCTCCGGTGGGTGTACTTGCTGCGACGGTCAGATGGTGACTCTCTTTGACCTCGTGCAAGCTTCCAAAGACCATCTCTGCGAGGAGAAGGTGGCTTGCTAGAAGTTCTTTATCACGTACCCGGCATTTTGCTGGGGTACATCATTGGTCGTCTTCTCCTGGAGTGGGTAAAGCGTGGCTGACAAGATTCGAGTGACCGTCGTTTACGAGTACGAGCCGGACATGAAGGACTACCCGGGGTGTGAGGACGTGCACGCCGCTGCACGGCTCGATGCCGGTGAGAACGACATTCGGCACTACCCCGAAGCGTACGACGGCGACATTGTCTCTGTCGTCTACGAGGGAATCCACGGCTGATGGCCGCAACCATCGTTACGTGGAGTGCTATTGGGTTTGCCGTGATTTACCTGATCGCCCACATCTATCTTGAATCCCGTAAGTAAGGAGTCCCGTGCAGGTCATCACCTACAACATTCGGCGACAGCCTGTACGAATCAACGTCGTAGAAACGGTGATGGACCTCTGGGGCTTCATCGACTTCGTAGAGACCAATCCCGTAATGGGATTCGACACGGAGACGACCGGGCTTAACTGGTGGGATGCTGACCGCGGGTTTCGAATCCGACTCGCCCAGTTCGGGAATGCTCACGAGAGCTGGGTTCTGCCGGTAGAACTCGACCAGGAGTTTCGTGAGGCCGCCTCGTGGGCTCTCCGACGAGCTCGGAGGCTCATTGCGCACAATGCCAACTTTGACCAGCATGTTTCGGAAGAGACCCTAGGCGTCTCTCTGGAAGAGCTGGCACCGAAAACGTTGTGTACCAAGATTACAGCCCACCTCGTTGACCCTCGCCAGGTCAAGGAACAGGGACCAGGTCTAAAGCTGGAAGAGCTCACGAAGTTTTACATCGACGCCACTCTTGCCGAAGAGGTAAAGGGAAGCATGACCCGAATAGCCAAGCGCTATAAGGTCAAGAAGGCCGACGTATGGCCTGTCGTGGAGACTTTCGATTCGGAATATTTGCTCTACGCAGGTATGGATCCCGTACTTGCCTTCCGGCTGTTTCACATCCTGTATCCGCTCGTCCCATTGCGGAGCAAACGTAAGGGTCTGTTCGGGTGGGAACACCGCCTTGCTCATGTCGTGGCCAAGATGGAACGGCTCGGATACCTCTTGGATGTGGGATACGCCGAAGCCAGGGTAGAGGAGCTAAAGACCGAGCAGGATCGATGGGAAGCCCACGCTGCCCGGTTTGGTGTCGAAAACGTCAACTCGGACAAGCAGCTCATTGAGGCCTTCACCGGGTTCGGGGTCAAGTTGACGAAGAAAACGCCCAAGGGCAACTGGTCAATGGATGCGGAAGTCCTGGACAGCATCGAACACCCACTTGCTGAGGCCGTGAAGAAGTCAACCAAGGCCGGAAAGTGGCGAACCACCTGGTTTGAGAATGCGCTCAATGGACGGGACTCCCGTAATCGCGTGCATGCATCGGTGAATTCTCTCCAAACCAGGACAGCCAGGATGAGTATTACGGGCAGTGTGCCGGCCCAGACGTTCCCTGCCGGGGATGGGTATGTCCGACACATGTTTCTGGCCGAAGAGGGTCATGTGAGTGTGAGCATCGACTTCGGAAACATGGAGCTTCGGTTCCTGGCTGCCGAAAGCCGTGACCCGGTCATGATAGATGCATTCCTTCATGACAAGGACCTTCACCAGATCACGGCTGACGCTGCTGAGGTCACGCGAAAGACTGGGAAAATGGCCAACTTTCTCACGGTGTTTGGGGGCGGCCCAAAGGCGCTGGTTGAACAGGGTGGCGTGAGCCTGGAAGTCGCCCGTAGGACAATTGACGCCTTTAATGACACCTACAAGTACGTTGGCAAGCTCGCTGAGCGACTAATGGTAGAGGCTCGAAAGACGGGCTTCATCTTCACCGTCACAGGCCGACGCCTTCCGGTCGACCGCGGGAAAGCATACGCCGCCCTCAACTACTACATCCAAAGTGGAAGCCGCGACATCACTGCCCGAGCCGTTATTAACCTCGATGCAGCCGGATACACCCCTTGGATGCGCCTCATTGTGCATGACGAAATCGTCTTTAGCTTCCCCAAGGAGCGAGCGGCCGAACTTGCCAAGAAGGCGGCCCAAATCATGGAGTTCACGGTAAAGGGGGTTCTGGTTCCGGCTGACGCTGAGATCGGGGAACAATCCTGGGGGTCGGTGCTGGAGCTGGAAGAGAGCAAGCACTGATAGAAGACATTGAAGACTGCGAGAACTGTCAGAACGCCGATGCAATCGGCCTATTCCTTATAGACCACGTAGATGCCGGCCTCTGTGCCGAATGCGCTGAAGACAATGATGCCGAGGAGTGGACCTATGAGTGAGAATCCGCAGGATCCCTTTGCCGAGATTCTGGGTGGGATTGAAGAGCAGTTCGGTCAGGCTCTCTTTGAGAAGCGGGCTGTAGCCGCTGTGCTTGCTGCAAGGGCCACCGGCGTTGTCTACGTCGAAGCCGTCTCAAACGGCGTCCCTCACGAGCTGGCCCAGGCGATGGCTGCGGAGTTCTGGGATGCCGAGACCGGTCGGGCCGGCATCGAGGAGCCCGAGAGCGACGAAGAGTGAGACGACCGCTCCTGATCGGGGCCGCTGTAGCGCTCGCTGCGGTGGCCCTGGTGGGCTGCGACGACCGGAAGTGTCTCGAAGCCCACACCACCCTAATGACGACCGTCGTAGCAGGCCCGAAAGGCCAGACGCACGTGCAACTCACCCCAGTGACCTTCTGCGACAGGTACGAGGAGAGACCTTGATCGTGATCCGGTACGACGGATCCGTAGTGATCTGCATCCACGACGGGGCCCCCTGTCCCCGCTGTCAGACCCCAGAGAAGGACTGGCCGGCGATCTGGCGAACCAGATGGACCCTGGTACAGGAGCCCGCTGAGGAGGGCCCGTGAGCTGTCACCACAGGGGCTATGGACGGCCTTGGGCCCGTCCGTGTTGGGACTGCTACTTCCTGGGCCTGGCGGAGGCCGTGAAGGCCCGCGGAGACTGCGTGAGGAAGCTGGTCGGTGCCGTCCTCGTTGGCGAGGACCGCCGAGTCCTCAGCACGGGCTACAACGGCTCCGCACCGGGACAGCCGAGCTGCAAGGCCGGCGGATGCGATCGATGCCTCTCAGGGGCCCCACACGGCTCCAGTTACGAGGGCTGCATCGAGTACCACGCTGAGTGGAACGCGATCCTTTGGTCTCGCCCGGAGGAGCGGGCCGGCGCCACGCTCTACGTCACGTGGGAGCCCTGCGGCGACTGCCTGAAGCTCATTGCAGGGGTGGGCGTGGTACGAGTCGTCTGGACCGACCCTGCCGGCTCGCAACACGAGCTGATACCTGGTACCAAGTAACACGACGGACCCCCCGCACTTCGATTGCGGGGGGTCCGTTTCGTGTCTGTCAGGCTTCAGCCGGCTCCAACTCGTTGCTCCCGGTGAGCGGTACCTTCACCAGCCAAGCTGTCTTGCTTCCGACCATCATCCGGAAGCCGGAGTCAATGAGCTGCTTTCGCTGGCCTTCAAGATCCAGGGTTCGCCACAGCGCCAGATACGTCATGCCCTGGCCCTGTTCGACCCAGGCCGACGGGATGCGAGGCATGGCCTCAAGCGCCACCCTTCGGGCCTTGTAGCCGTCCATCCGGCTGCGGTAGCCGGATGGGTCATGGTCCCAGTCGCCTTCCTCATCCTGGCGGCGAAGGCGGTCCATGCGCTTCAGGACCTCAGCAAGCTCCTGGCTGGAGTCGCTACCCGGCACCCACACGCGCTTCGTCACCTCCGTGTGGCCGTACTCCTGAAGGAAGTGGATCTCAACCATCTCTTCCACCACCTCAGCCCGGCAGCTGACACCTGTGCATCGGTTCTCCTTGGGCCATGCACCACATTGGTAGTACCGATATACAACCTCAATGCCTTCGTCGTTCACGACGCGCGAGACCTTGTGAACGGCCTTGGCGGAGCATTCTCCGCAGTGAGCCACCCCATACATGGGCGAGGTGTCGTTGACCCTCCGTTCGCCAGTCCGGCGCCGGCGGTCAACTGCCGCTTGCAGAGTCGACCACTCCTCTGACGTGAACACCGGAGGAGCAAGCAGGATGGGCAAGCCATTTTCGTCGTGTATGACCTCCTTGCGATGCTTCTTGTGGCCCAGGCAGGCTTCGTCCGTAAGCACGTTCCTTACAGAGGTCTCAGACCAACGTTCTGGTGTGCCTTCCGCCCCGCGGCGAGCCCTCACCGGCTTGCCCTTGGCTACCCGGCCTCGGTCCCGGGCGGTCAGGACGCCCTCAGCGTTCAACCGTTGGGCAATCTTCGTGAACGTGACGTCACGATCGTTGATCATCTCCCCGCGCATTCGGTGGAGCTCGGTCACCGCCTCCTCTTCCAGCTCAAGGTAGGCGGCCGTCTTCCCGTTCTCGTACCTGTGGACGATCTTGTAGCCGTATGGGGCGATACCTCCGGGCCACCGGTTGGTGTATCGGCGACGATCGTGCGAGTCCTGGACTCGTTGCTTGATCCGCTCCAGCTCCTTGTGAGGGCCCAAGCTCTTCACGTGCAGAATGGCGCGACCCTCGGGGGTCTGCATCTGGTTGGTGAACTCCGGGTCGTCCAGAACGACGATCAACTTGCCCCACTTCAGGACCTCAAAGACGAGGGCCATCACGTGGGGTTCACTTCGACTCAGGCGGTCCTGAGTGGTGACCCAGATCTCATCCCAGCGTTCTCGATTGTGTTCCTGAAGCCAGGGGCCGAGCTTTGGACGATTCAGAGGATCCACGTCCCCCGAGACGCTGAGGTCTTCTGTGTCACCCACGATGATCACGCCCTCTTCGTGGGCGCGAGCGCGGAGCTTCTTGTCCTGGGCCTCGATGGAATCTGAGACTTCGCCCTTGTCGTCGGAGATGCGCTTGGCGAGCAACACCCGACGTAGTTGGTTCTGTGGCATCCGAGCAGCTTGCTGCCTGGTGTCACTCTCTGTCAACAGTCCGTCATTTCGGGCGCTATGTGCGGGTCAAAAGTACTTGACTTGATGAACCTTTCATGTGCACGATTGCTTCAGCATCTCAACCTTTCATGTGGAGCAGAGAATGTCAGAACGAGTGATCCCCGTCACAGGTCGTGAGTGGCACCTGGTCGAGCGCCCGCAGGGTTGGCCGGCCGTCACGGACTTCGCGCTGGTCGAGGCGCCGGTCCGGACCCC
Source organism: Kitasatospora sp. NPDC058218 (assembly GCF_042882445.1). Classification (NCBI taxonomy): domain Bacteria; kingdom Bacillati; phylum Actinomycetota; class Actinomycetes; order Kitasatosporales; family Streptomycetaceae; genus Kitasatospora; species Kitasatospora sp. NPDC058218. Next base: position 56,544 of record NZ_JBHVWC010000071.1, read on the forward strand.
GGGGCCGGGCGAGATCCTGGTCCGCAACGCCTACCTCTCGGTGGACCCGTACATGAGGGGTCGGATGTCCCAGCTCGACATGGAAGTTGAGTTGGGTGCAAAGCCCGGTATCCGAGGCCGGATG